>CBDUVS010000001.1:0-24163 GCA_965370735.1 uncultured bacterium
TTGCTAACCATATGGCTTTAGCCGCCAGAACTGCACCGAAAACTAAAGGTGTAGATAATATAGTAGTAAAAATTCTAAAAGGGCGAGAATTGAAAAATTTAGCTAAGGAAATGGAAAAAATTTCTAAAATTCATAAAAGGCCTGGATTTTATCGGGATGCTCAGAACTTAAAAATAAGCTCTTTTTTGATATTAATTGGTGTAAAATCAAATCCTGCCAATCTTGACTATTGTGGTTTTTGCAGCTATAAAAACTGCGCTGAACTCCTGAAGAAAAAGGGGATTTGTTCTTACAATTCAATTGATTTGGGTATAGCAGTATCATCTGCCGTTAATACGGCGTCTTTATTGCATGCTGATAACAGAATAATGTACTCTGCAGGAAAAACTGCCATAAAAAAAGGCTTATTTAAGGATAAATCCATTAAACAAGCCTTGGGAATTCCGTTAAGCGCGTCGGGTAAGAATATTTTTTTTGATAGAAAATAACTTTTTTTAAGATACTGCTTTAGTGCTTAAGCCAATCTTTCTTTCATCATCATCTAGTTTAATTACCCGAACTTTTATTTCGTTTCCAGGTTTATATGTTTCGGTTAATTCACCGGATGGTTTATTTTCCAGTTCACTTACATGAACTAAACCTTCAATATCAGGTTCCAACTCAACAAAAATTCCAAAATTCATAACCTTACTTATTTTTCCATCAATAATAAGTCCAGTCGCGTACTTTTCATTTATAGCCGGCCATGGATCAGGTGTTAACTGTTTAATCCCCAAAGATATCTTATGTGTATTGGGGTCTACAGAAATAATCACAGCTTCAATTTTATCACCCTTCTTGATTACTTCTTCAGGGTGATTAATTTTTTTAGTCCACGACATATCTGACACATGGACTAAGCCTTCTATGCCATCCTCAAGTTCCACAAAAGCACCGTAATTAGTCAAATGCCTAACTTTGCCTTTTACCTTCGAACCTTCTGTGTATTTCTTAGCTATATCTTCCCAGGGGTTACTTTCAACTTGCTTTAATCCCAGAGATATTTTTTTGTTGTCCTTGTCAATGTTCAAAACTATAACCTCTGCAACATCACCAATAGCCAGCATCTCTGAAGGATCGGTTACTCTTTTTGTCCAAGAAAACTCAGATATGTGAATTAAACCCTCTATTCCCTTCTCGAGCTCGACAAAAGCACCGTAATTAACTAAGTTGACAACCTTGCCCTTAACCTTTGAATTCACCGGATACTTATCCTCAACATCTTGCCAGGGATTGGCAGTCTTCTGTTTCAAGCCTAACGATACTCGCTTATTAGTCTTATCAAAATCAAGAATAACTACTTCAACCTCATCACCAATAGCCAGCATCTCTGAAGGATGACTAATTCTTCCCCAGCTCATATCAGTTATATGAAGTAATCCATCTAAACCGCCCAAATCAATAAAAGCACCAAAATCGGTGATATTTTTTACTACACCTTTTCTTAACTGACCCTTCTCAATTTCGGCCAGAAGCTTGTCTCTGCTTTGTGACATTTCCATCTCAACGTAGTCTTTGCGAGAAACGACAATGTTTTTTCTTGGTATATTGATCTTAATGATTTTTAATTTCAGGGATTGGCCGACAAGCTGTCCCAATTCTTTAGGACTTCTAACGCCAGCTAAAGAAGCAGGTAAGAACGCCTGAATACCAATATCAACCATAAGGCCGCCTTTTACTTTTCTAGCGATTGTTCCCTCGATAACATCCCCTTCGTTGTAATTATTAACAATAGTCTCCCAATTCTTTATTAAATCGGCTTTACTCTTTGAGACTATAACTATACCTTCGTCATTCTCTTTATCTTCCAATAAAACGTCAACCTGATCGCCAATTTTGACGGCTGAAGGGTCTTTAAACTCACTTAAAGGAAGTATACCTTCTGACTTATAACCGATATCAACAATAATTTCTTTATCGGTTACGTCAATTACTTCTCCGCTAATTATACTGCCTTCCTCTAAGTTTTTAAATGACTCATTGTAAATGGCATCAAGGTCAAAATCTTCCTTTTCCTCCTCTTGCCTTAAATCTTCGTTTTGTTCTTCTGTGTTTGGGTTTTCATCTGCAAACATAAAATATTTCCTCCTTAGAAATAAAGATATCTACTCATAATAGTATAGTGATGTTGCTTTGTCAAGCAGAAATAGTTCTTTATTGGATTAATGAAGTGATTTTATAGCTTGCATAACCTGCGAACTAAATTCTTGATAGTCGGGGTGCCCATTTTCACAGGCAAGAATCAAAGGATTTCCAAACCTGGCAATAATTTTAGCCGGTTTCAAGAACTTACTATTGCGCGGCAAGGCTTTCTCGGAACCACTTATATAGACAGGAATAACCATCGCGCTTGATTTAAAAGCAAGCATACCGACGCCTGCATGGGCTTTTTGTAAATTACCATCATAACTTCTAGTTCCCTCCGGAAAAATAACAACTATCTTCCCTCCTTTTAGCAATCTCAAGGATTTTTTAATAGCTGCCGTATCATTGCCGCCTTCTTCCTTAAGAGAAAACGCTCCCAATCTCGTTATAAGCCAACCAAAAAAATGATTTTTAAAAAGGCTTGCTCTGGCTAAGAAGTAAACTCTTCGCCTGGTACCAAAGCCGGCTATAAGCGGGTCTAGATAACTAACATGATTACAAGCAATAATAACCGGTCCTTTAGAAGGAATATTCTGGTAATTAATTAATTCAACTCGACAAAAAACTTTCAGTATTATATAGCATATATGTTTACAAACTGAATATATAATAGCATCAAACATAACTCAAAACCTTTTCAATAACTTCATCAATATTCAAACTAGTTGTATCTAAATAAATTGCATCCTTGGCCCGTTTCAACGCTCCCACTTTTCTTTGCTTGTCAGATATGTCCCTGATTTTTATGTCCTCGGCTAAATCTTCTTTAGATATATTTTTTCCTTCTGAAATTAATTGTTTATATCGCCTCTCAAGACGCTCTTCGAAAGAAGCGTCCAGAAAAAATTTTCTCTCGGCATTTGGAAAAACAACTGTTGCAATATCTCGCCCTTCTACAACAACTCCTCCTTCTTTACCAAGCGTTCTTTGAAGCTCAACCATAACCCCCCTCACTTCAGGAATATTAGCTATATGAACAACGTTTCTGGTGATGTGTGGATCTCTAATTTGAGTAGTTACATCATTTGAATCTAATAGTACTTTTAAAATATTGTTTTCAGATTCAAGTTTTATATTAACAGTTTGCGCAAGTTCAATTAATTTCTGAGGATTATCCATAGAAATTTTAGCCTGTAAAGCTTTAAGAGTTAGAGCTCGATACATGGCTCCCGTGTCAATATAAAGGTAATTCAATCTTTTGGCTACTACGCGAGCTATGGTACTTTTGCCGGAGCCGGCGGGACCGTCAATTGCAATAATATATTTTTTTTTCAATTTTTGATTTGACCGCGCTTTTTGCTTGCTCGAGTCAATTTTAATTTTATCTTAGTTTCATATGATTTTTTAAGAGCTTTTTTAAACTCATTAAGCTCTTCAATGAATATATCAATTTTTTTGACTATTTCTTTGCTATTAGACGCAAATATTCCCCACCAGATCATCTCAGATGATTTTGCAATTCGAGTAACATCTTTGAAGCCGCCAGCAGCAAATTTAAGTTCAGATGCAGTCACAGCGTTCATTAAAGATACAGCGATAGCATGTGGTAAATGACTTACAGAAGCTACTACCTCATCATGTTTTTTTGGACTTAAGGAAACTACGCGAGCTCCCAGCTCACGCCAAAACCGATTAACCTTATTGAGACATTGCTTGTTAGTTTTAGTCGTAGGAGTAAGAATTAAAACGGAATCTTTAAATAAATTAGCTCTCGCAAAATCAACTCCCCGCTTTTCTGAACCAGCCATTGGATGCGAACCAACGAAGAATATCTCCTTCGGGAGTATTTGCTCGGCAATTTTAACAACTTCCTGTTTAGTGCTAGCTACATCTGTAACAATGCAACCTTTTTTGAGATGGGGACTAATTAATGTAATAATATTTTTTATTTCAGTAACCGGCACAGCTAAAATTACTAAATCAGAATCTTTAACGCACTCACCTAAATCAAGACTTCCTTTATCAATGGCTTTGCTTCTCACGGCTCTTTTAAGCGTAGTTTTACAACTTGTTAAACCCACAACTTCACCTGCTAATTTACATTTTTTAACCGCTAATCCGATTGAGCCACCGATAAGACCTACTCCGATAATACTGATCTTTTTAAACATAAATTTTCTCACATTAATCGCCCAATTGCTTCTGCTACTTTTTTAGTCATATTCATTAACTCTTCAAACTTTTCTGGTTTCAGAGATTGAGAACCATCAGAAAGCGCTTCTTCAGGATTTGTGTGAACTTCAATCATCAAGCCATCGCAACCAGCCGCGACAGCCGCCATAGACATAGGCGTCACCAAGTCCCATCTCCCGGTAGCGTGTGATGGATCGACAATTACAGGTAAATGGCTAAGCTGTTTAATAACCGCCACAGCACTTAAATCAAGTGTATTTCTTGTAGCATCCTCAAATGTCCTTATTCCCCTCTCGCAAAGAATCACATTCATATTACCTTCCGAGAGAATATATTCGGCTGACATCAATAAATCTTTTATCGTAGCACTCATACCTCGTTTTAAAACAACCGCTTTTTTAGTTTTACCTACTTCCTTTAGTAAATCAAAATTTTGCATGTTTCTAGCGCCTATCTGAAAAGCATCAGCATATTTATCCACCAAAGCTATCTGTCTTGGATCCATAACTTCAGTTACTACAGGCAGCCCTTCTTTGGAGCCAACATTTTTTAAGTATTTTAAACCTTCTTCACCTAAACCTTGAAAACTGTACGGCGAGGTTCTAGGTTTAAAAGCACCGCCCCTTAAAATCTTTGCCCCCGCTTTTTTTATCAGGTGTCCAACTTCACTTAACAATTCCGCACTTTCAACAGAACAAGGCCCCGCCATAACAGCGATAGACTTACCGCCTACTTGCACATCTTTAATACTAACAACACTGGACTCCCTCTTGAAATCTCGAGAAGCAAGCTTATATGGCTTTAAAACAGCCATTACTTTTTCTACACCTTCAATTGCTTCCAGAGGCGTCGCGCGAAGTTTATCTTCTTCACCGATAACTCCAATGAGACTTCTTTCAATGCCTCTAGAAAGAACTGGCTTGAGGCCAAGTTTCTTTATGCGTTCTTCTATATGTTGAATTTGTTCTTCAGTTACACCCGGTTTTAATACAATAATCACTATTCAATCTCCCTTGATTACCTTTTTTAGACTCTCAATAAACTTCTTATTTTCCTCTTCTGTGCCAACCGTAACTCTTATCCAATTATTTAGTTTATATGAAATCATACTTCTGATGATAACACCCTTTTTCAATAATCGCTTAAAAATACCATCGGCATCTTGCTTAACATTTATGAGAATAAAGTTAGTAGCACTCGGAACATAATCAAGCCCCAATTCATTTAATTCATTATAAATATATATTTTGCCTGATTCGGTTATCTTTATTGTCCTATCAAGAAAATCATCATCATCTAATGCGGCTTCACCAGCAACCTGCGCCAGCATATTTACGTTAAAAGGCTGCCTGGCTTTATTTATTGCTTGAATAATGTCCTTATTAGCTATCCCATAACCCAATCTTAGCCCACTTAAACCATATGCTTTGGAAAATGTTCTGCAAATAATAACATTAGGTTTACTTAAATATTTAAGGCTTTTTGGATATTCTGAAATATTCCTGGCAAATTCACAATAAGCCTCATCAAGGAAAATAATGATATCTTCGTTGACTCTATCAATAAACCTGTTTAATTCACCTTCCGCTATATAAGTCCCTACAGGATTATTAGGATTAGAGAGGAAGATAATTTTTGTTTTCTCGTTTATTGTTTCATAAATTTTATCCAAGTTGCAGTAAAAATTATCAAGAGGAACTTCGATTACTTTTCCGGCCTCTTGCAATGTCGCCAACTTGAATATTAAGAAATCAGGGATAGATGTAATAACCTGCTCATGTTCATACAAAAATGTCTTAATTACCAGCTCAATAATTTCGTTAGAGCCGTTACCAATTATGATGTTATTCATATCAACATTAAATCGTTGAGCAAGTTTCTTACGAAGCCTGTAATTATTACTGTCAGGATACCTATAAACCTCCGTTAAAGACTCCTTCATGGCTTTGAGAGCCAGGGGGGAAACACCTAGTGGATTTTCATTCGACGCCAACTTAATTATTTCTGACAAACCCAGCTCTCTTTTAATATCATTTATAGGCTTTCCAGGTTCATAAGGTTTTATACTGCTAATATTATCTCTTATTAACTTTCTCATTTTATTTTTTTTAATTCAACTTTTGGGTATGACCCTAATATTTTTAAATAGTGACAATGTTTTGATAACTCATTCAACGCCGCTTTTACTTTCTTATCTTCATGATGACCTTCAAAATCGATAAAAAAATGATACTTCCATGCTTCTTTTTTAGAAGGCCGAGACTCAATTTTCGTCAGGTTTATTCTATGCTTTTTAAAAGGAGCAAGCATATCATACAAAACGCCCACCTTATCCTTAACGGAGAACATAATTGATGTCTTATCACTTCCCGTAAAGGGCACTTCATTTTTACCTATAACTAAAAATCTAGTCATATTACTATAACTATCTTCAATAGAAGAGGCTGCAATCTTAAGATTATATACCTCGGCTGCCAGTTTTGAGGTAATAGCCGCGGAATTTTTTGAAGATTTAGCCATCTTGGCTGCCGCAGTCGTTGAGGAAACATCAATTAATTCAGCTCTTGGCAAATTTCTTTCCAGCCATAACCTGCACTGACCGAAAACTTCAGCTTTAGAATATATTTTAGATATTCTATTTAATGCTACATTTGAAATAAGGTTATGACTTATTTCAAACAATATTTCAGAGCATATCTTAAGTTCAGAATCGACAAACATATCCAACGTGTATGTAATCGCGCCTTCTGTCGAATTTTCAATAGGAACTACACCGTAATCAGCGCGCCCCTTTTCAACATCCTTAAAAACGTCATTAATATTTTCACATGATAAATATTCTACTGATGAACCAAATTTACTCAAAGAAGCCAGGTGCGTAAATGTGGCTGGTGGACCTAAATATGCCACCTTTATTGTTTTCTCCAAAGCTAACGAAGCCGACATAACTTCCCTATAAATAGCCTTTAAAGAACTATCCGATAATGGTCCTTTATTTTGCTTAAGTACGTTTTTATAAACTTCTTTTTCTCTTGCGGGAGCATATATCTTTTTTTTAGCTTTGTTCTTTTCTTTCCCAATTTCTAAAGTAAAATTTGCTCGTTTATTTAAAAGTTCTATTATTTGCTCATCTAATTCATCAATTTCCTTGCGTAGTTTCTTGAGTCCCATCTTTTAACTCCTTTGTGATGTTTTCGCCCTCATTTATATCTACTGCTCCCCTTTGAGAATCAGACATTGGTAAATCGTCATTCAAATTTGTTTCGTCTTTGTCATTCAACTGTTTTTGTGTAGATTTAATAACTTCTTCAATTTCAGATTCTATAGCTTCCTGATCTTCCTCGACATTAGGTTTTTCGTATATATTGTTTACTACAAGCTCTTCATCGGCTCCGTTATTTTCTTCACCCATTATTTCATCGGCCACTTCTTTAAACTGTTCAATTGGAGGTAAATCATCTAGAGTTTTAAGGCCAAAGTATTTAAGAAAAAGATTGCTAGTGCTATATAAAAAGGGTCTGCCGATAACTTCTTTTCGGCCTTTTATTTTAATTAATCCCTTCTCCAGTAAACTACGAACTACACCATCTACATTTACTCCTCTTATTTCCTCAACATCAAGTCTTGTCACAGGTTGCTTATAGGCAATTATGGCTAAAGTTTCAAGCGACGGCTTTGAAAGCCGTTCAGTATGTTTATTACTAAAAAGTTTTCTCAGGTACTTCGCGAATTTAATTTTAGTCCCAATTTGATACCCACCTGCAACTTCATTAATTTCAAAACTTCTTTGAGTCTCCTCATACTCCCGCTTTAAATCATTAATCGCTTCTTTAATTAAGGCAACATCAACATTATCAAAAACCAACCGCATTTGTTCAACAGCCAAAGGTTCTTCGGTTGATATCAGCATAGCTTCAATAACTGTCTTGAGTTCTGATTTTTCCATTGTTATGCGTATGTACTCCTCACCTGTGGTTGAATTTGTTGAGTATTTCTCATAATATTTATCGAGCCAAAAGGCTCTTTCTGTATACCTATTATCTCTTTTAACCTTATGAGTTCCAGTATAGCCAAAAAAGTAACTATTATTTCCATTTTATTCTTAGATTTTTTAAACAGATTGTCTACCCGAATCTTACTATTTTCAGCTAATGAATGAAGCAACTCATGTATTTTTTCAGAAACACTAAATTCATCTTTGATAATTTCTCTAAATTTATCCCTGGGAACTTTCTCTAAAACCGTTGAAAAAGCGGATATTAAATCAAAAACGCTAGCTTCAAAATATATCTCACCTGATGAATCAGTATATTTCTTAATTTCTTTCGCGGATCTGGCAAAAACATCTTTTTGCTTTAATTCTCTTTCCTCTAAATGACTAGCCGCTTCTTTAAATTTCTGATATTCTAAAAGTCGCTTTACAAGTTCAGCTCGAGGATCATCTTCTTCTACATCTTCTTCTTCAATGTCTTCCTGCGGCAGAAGCATCTTGGACTTAATATGCATTAACGTTGCCGCCATCACAAGGTATTCTCCGGCAATGTTTAAATCCATGTTTCTCATAAGGTCAATATATTCAAGATACTGCTTAGTAATAGCAGCTATAGGAATATTATATATATCGAGCTCACTTTTTCTTATCAAAAAAAGAAGTAAATCAAGAGGCCCTTCGAACATTTCCAATTTAACTTTATAAGCCATGCATTTAACCCTTGAAATAATTGATCTTCATGGCTGAGCGAACTTCTTCAAGTGTGCAAATTGCTATTTTTCTCGCTTTTTTCGTGCCTTCAATCAATATCTCATCAACTTTCTGCGGGGCTTCTTCATAAATCCTTCTTTTTTCTCTTATGGGATCAAGGAATTTATTTAAAGCTGCCGTTAGTCTTTTTTTACATTCAACGCATCCGAGTTTACCGGAAGCACAATCTTTTTTAATTTCAGCAATCATACCGGTATCGTCATTAAAAGCCTTGTGGTACATATGTACAGGACATTTATCAGGGTGACCTTTGTCACTTAATTTTATTTTCGTTGTATCTGTAAACATCTTTGAGACTTTAGACGTTATTTCTTCACTCGAATCAGAAAGATATATAACATTACCCAAGCTCTTGCTCATTTTATTTTGCCCACATGTCCCCAATAAACGACCTACACTCCCCACCATAGCTTTAGGCTCAATCAAAACCTTATCATAAAGTCTATTAAACTTCCTAACGATCTCTCTGGTTTGCTCAATTATAGGCAACTGATCCTCACCTACAGGAACTAAGTTTGCCTTAAAAACTGTTATATCAGCTGCCTGTGACACAGGATAACCTAGGAATCCATACATAACATTTCCTTTTAAATTCAGCACTTTAATCTCTTGTTTTATCGTAGGGTTACGTTCTAAACTTGCAACTGTAGTAAACATAGCAAAATATATAGTTAGCTCAGTTATTTCCGGAACCATAGATTGAACAATGATTGTACTTACATCGGGATTAATGCCACAAGCCAGATTATCTATAGCAACTTGCCGCACATCATTGGAAAGCTTATCAGGATGGTTAAAATTGGTTGTCAAGGCCTGCACGTCCGCAATTAAGACATACTCATCATATTCATTTTGGAGTTTTACTCTATTAGATAAAGAACCTACAAAGTGACCCAGATGTAATTTTCCGGTAGGCCTATCTCCAGTAAGAATTCTTTTTTTCTTATTCATTTCAGTAGGTATGGTAAAAATTATAAAGTTTTCTTAATTTTTTCTATGCTGTAAACTTCAATAAAATCACCATTTTTAATATTATTAAAGTTCCTAAATCCAATACCGCACTCAAATCCTTCCTTTACCTCTTTAGCATCTTCCTTAAATCTTTTGAGAGAATCTATTGTACCTGTAAATATAATTTCGTCATCTCGGACAACCTTTGCCTCCATACCCCGTTTCACAGTTCCCTTAGAAACCATACAACCGGCAATCGTGCCCACTTTAGAAACTTTAAATACCTGACGCACTTCGGCTCTACCAACTAATGTTCTCTTGATATGCGGCTCCAGTAAACCTTCCATAGCTGTTCTTATATCAGAAATAGCTTCATAGATAACGCTATAAAGCTTTATCTCTACACTTTTATCTCTAGCTATTTCACTTGCTTTTTGTTCTTTTCCGATGCCAAAACCAATAATTATGGAATGAGTTACAATAGCTAACATAACATCAGATTCATTAATATTACCCACACCCTTGTGCACTATATTAAGTTCAACTTCGGAGCTTTGTATTTTATCTAATGAAGCGCATAACGCTTCAAGCGAACCTTGAACATCAGTTTTGACTATTAAATTTAATATTTTAATTTTACCCTTTTGAATTTCTCTGGATAAATCCTCCAAAGTAACAACCTTACCCTTGGGTAACAAATCTTTCTCTCTTTTATGGTGCCTTCTTTTTTCAACAATGGCCTTGGCTTTTCTTTCATCATCTACAGCATAAAAAACATCTCCAGCTTCAGGTATACCTGATAAACCCAATAATTCAACTGGAGTTGAAGGCCCGGCTTCTTCCAGCCGATCACCATGATCATTAATCATTGCTTTAATGCGGGCATAATGAAGGCCGGAAATAATAATATTCTGAAGTCTCAATGTGCCATCAGCAACCAAAACCGTAGCCATAATACCGCTTCCCTTGGTTACTCTCGCCTCAATGACTGTTCCGCTGGCAAATTTATTAGGATCAGCTTTGAGCTCCATCATTTCAGACTGAAGCAAAATCATTTCAAGCAGTGTGTCTACGCCCTCCCTGGTTTTAGCTGAAACGTTAACGGTTATTATCTCACCGCCCCAATCCTCCGGCGTTAAATCCATTTCCTGCAATTGTGTTTTGACCTTATCAATGTTGATATTTGGTTTATCAACTTTATTAATAGCCACTATTATCGGAACTTTTGCCGCTTTTGCGTGATCAATAGCTTCAACGGTCTGAGGCATTATACCGTCATCCGCGGCTACAACTAAAATCACTATATCCGTAACATGAGCTCCTCTGGATCTCATGGCAGTAAACGCTTCATGACCGGGAGTATCCAGAAAGCAAATTTTATGATTATTATGAACAACTTCATAGGCACCTATATGCTGCGTTATTCCGCCGGCCTCACCATCAACAACATTACTTTTTCTTATAGCATCTAATAGTAACGTCTTACCATGGTCAACATGGCCCATCATAGTAACTACCGGTGGTCTTGATACTGATTTGCTATTATCAGAAGATTTTTTATGAAGATGTATTAGTTCTTCTTCATCAGAAAGTTTTTCCTGAAGTTCTACGTTATAATCAGCAGCTATCTGCTTACAAACGTCTTTCTCGAGAGATTGATTTATATTGGCAAATATATTCTTTTTAATCAGGTGAGTGATTAGCTCATTGGTTTTTGTTTGAAGTTTGATTGCCAAATCTTTAACGCTTAACGGAAACGTTGCTTCGACAAAACGGGCGTCTTTCTTTCTTTCCTTTTTTCTTCTCAGACACATCTTTCAGTTCATGTTTTAGTATTTCCGCCGTTTCTTCATCAACGGAGCTCATATGACCTTTAACTTCTATTTTAAGCTCTTTAAGCTTATCAATAAGCTCTTTACTTGAAAAACCTAATTCCTTAGCTAATTTAAAAACACGTATACTCATAAATTTAACAGATTTCCTTTGCGTTAGTTACAATCTTTTCTGCCGTTTTAGCTCCAATTCCCGGTACTTTAACTAAATCGCCGGCACTTACTTTTGCAATTTTATCTAGAGTATCATAGCCAGCTTTAATAAGGGCTTCACTTGTTTTTTTACCAACACCCTCCAACCGGCTAATTTCCGATTTGTCGAACTTATCAAATTTTTTATCATCGACTGAAGCTTTTGAAACTTCACTTGCGCTTTTGATATTTAAACTAACTCCCACTAATTTAGAAGCAAGTCTTACATTTTGGCCACGCTTACCTATAGCCAACGATAATTGATCATCATTTACTAAAACTAAAGCGCCGTCTTCTTTTTCACTAAGTTGAATCTCCATTATTTCAGCTGGTGATAAAGCATTTTTAATGAACTCTTTTAAATCAGTGCTGTACTTGACAATATCAACTTTTTCACCCTCAAGTTCACTGACTACATTTTTAACTCTGGAGCCGCGAACACCCACGCAAGCTCCCTGACTATCAACTTTAGAGTCGTGAGATAATACGGCTAGTTTTGTTCTTTCGCCGGCTTCTCTGGCAATTGCCTTTATCTCAACTATATGTTCATATATTTCCGGAACCTCTAATTCAAATAGTTTTCTTACGAATTCAGGACTGATCCTTGATAAAATAATCCTCGGCCCTCTATTGCTCTGCTCGACTTCTTCCACATAAGCCCTTATCCTCTGGCCCTGTCCATAATTCTCTTTAGACACTTGAAACTTCTTCAAAATAATGCCTTCAGCTTTGCCGAGATTAACAATCAAGCCGCCCTTTTCGAAACGATATATAGTTCCGCTTACAATTTCACCAACTTTATCCTTAAATTCATCAAATATAACATTGCGTTCAGCTTCACGAATCTTCTGAATAATAACCTGCTTAGCTGTTTGAGCCGCAATACGTCCGAATTCTTCAGATTTAATAAGTACGCCACCCGAAAAAACTTCTATATTACCCGTTTCCGCATCGAATTTAACAGATAATTCACCTTCTTTACCTTTGATTGTCTTCTTTGCGGCAGATAAAAGGGCCAACTCTAAAGCCTGAATAAGAATCTCTCTCTCAATTCCCTTTTCTCTTTCCATGTGATCCAGGATAGCTAATAATTCACCTTTCATTACTTTTTCCTCTTATCATATTTCAATTTTTGTTTTGCTTTTTTTATATCTAAGTACTTAATGCTTACTTTTTTATCTTTAAAATTAACCGTAATAGAATCATCTGCCGCGTCTTCTATAATCCCTTCAATCTTCTCTATGTGATTACCTCCTGTATCATAAGTTAGAATTACTACTTTACCTAAAACCCTTTGAAAATCTAACTGGGTCGTGAGTAATCTGTCTAATCCAGGAGATGCTACTTCAAGTGTATACCCCTGAGCAAACAATCCTTCTTCATCAATTTCATACTCTATCGCTCGACATATCAAAGCGCATTCATCAATCGAAATCCCCTCTGGCCTATCTACTAAAAAACGAATAAACATGTTGCGATTTTGGGGTCTCAATTCAAAATGAACAAGTTCCGCTTTAGCTTCAGCTATAGGTTTTTGAGCTATTTGTTTAAGTTTTTCTGTAATTTCTTCTTTATACATAATTCAATAAAAAAAGTGGGTAAAACCCACTTTCGTCTAAATTCATTTAACTACAATTAGTATACAAAATAGGCTTTACATTGTCAAGATTTTTTTAAGACTGGAACCCGCGGTTTTAATAGCAATTTCTTCTTTTTTATTGCTTCCTCGATATTTTATTTCAATACTGCCTTTCTTTAAACCTCTGGATCCGATTATAATCTGAAGAGGGGTGCCTATCAAATCGGCATCCTTAAATTTAACTCCCGCCTGGACATTTCTATCATCATAAAGTACATCAAAACCCTCAGCGCTCAACTCACTATAAAGATCGTCAGCAATTGAAACAGCTTCTCCGCTTTCATCTAAAAGCAGTATTTGAACTTTAAATGGTGCTATCTCTTGAGGCCAAACAATCCCACTATCATCATGGTTGAGTTCAATTATGGCCGCCAAAACTCTATTAACTCCAATTCCATAGCAGCCCATAATAATGAGCTGTTCTTTGCCCTTTTTATCAAGAAATCTGGCATTTAAACTATTTGTATATTTAGTGCCTAATTTAAATATATGGCCTACCTCCATGGCTCTTTTAATTTCAATTTTCTTATGGCACTTTGGACAAATATCATCGGCATCAATATAACGTAAGTCATAGAATGAATTAACCTTAAAGTCTTTATTAATATTTACATTGATAAAATGCTTATCTTTTTTATTAGCACCCGTTACCGCGTTAGACATATGTTCAACTAAGAGATCAGCTATTATCTTTACACCCTTCAACTTCACCGGGCCGCTAAAACCTACCGGCCCTCCGGTAACATCTTCAATTTCTTTATCGTTGGCTAACTTTAACTGCCGCGCGTTAAGAGCGTGGCTGAGTTTAGTTTCATTTATGCGTTTATCTCCCCGCATTAAAACCGCGATAAATTTATCATCAGCTTTATAAATTAATGTTTTAATCAACTTTGCTTCCGGAATTTTAAGAGTTTTGGCTACATCCTCAACGGTTGACTTCTTAGGCGTATCTATTTCTTCAACTTCCAGCACTTTGTCTTTCTCCCCGATCTCACCTCCCGCGCAAGACGCGGCCTCAAGACTTGCCGCATAGCCACATTCTAAACAATTCACTATCATATCTTCTCCGCTTTCAGAAATAACCATAAACTCAGCGGATTCCTTACCGCCCATCATCCCGGGATCCGCTTCAACCATTATATAATCCAGGCCGCATTTATCCATTATCTGACAATAGGCTTCCTGCATTTTTTTATAACTCTCATTTAAACTTTTCTCATCAGCATCAAAACTATAAGCATCTTTCATGATGAACTCTTTTGACCTGACAACGCCAAATCTGGGCCGAGGCTCATCTCTAAACTTACTCTGTATCTGATAAAGGATAAGAGGCATCTGTCTATATGACTTAACTTCTCCTTGTATAAGAGCTGTAATGATTTCTTCGTGGGTAGGGCCTAAAACCATCTTATTGCCGTGTCTGTCAGTAAAAGAATACCCCACATCATCAATTAAAGTTACATCCCTGCCGGCCTTCTGCCATATTTCTAAAGGATGCAAGGCAGGTAAAAACACTTCTAGAGCGCCTTTTTCATTCATAGCCTGACGTATAATATTCTCAACATTATTCAAGGCTTTTAAGCCAAATGGTAGATAGGAATATATTCCAGCGGCAAGCTTTCTAATTAAACCCGCTCTAAGCATCAACTTGTGGCTTTGTGCCTCCGCCTCTTTAGGGTTCTCTTTTAAGGTAGGTAAATAATAATTAGACCACCTCATTTTATCTCCTTCAAAAGCTCTATTTTAGCTTTTTTAACATTTACTCTTTTTACAATTTTTCCTTTTTTAAATAAAGCGGCATATTTACTGCCGCAAGCAATACCTATATCAGCGTGCCTGGCCTCTCCCGGTCCGTTAACTTCACAGCCCATAACAGCTACAGTCATGTCTTTTATTTTAGGTTTTTTAATTGCCAGTTTTATAAGCGCGTTTGAAACTTCTTCAGCCATTTTGATTAAATTTACCTGACAGCGTCCACATGTTGGACAGGATATTACCTCAGGATAAAACCTTCTCAATTCAAGGCTTTGAAGTATCATTTTAGCTGTTTTAATCTCGCTTACCGCTGAATTTGTCAATGATACCCTTATGGTATCACCAATGCCCTCTTTTAGTAATGTTCCAATACCCACTGAAGACTTAACTACAGAGCTAATCCCCGGGCCCGTTGCTGTTACTCCTAAGTGAAGTGGATATTTAGTTTTTCCGGCAACTAATTCATTAGCTTCGATGGTTGATAAAACGTCTGATGTCTTAAGTGAAATTATTATATCATAAAAGCCTCTTTTTTCAAACTCACTTATATACCCCAGGCAATAACTAGCCATTTTCTTTGCAAGGTTAGCGTTATTATATTTAAAAGGTACTGATCCGGAATTGAAGCCCAGTCTCATTGGTAACTTTATTTTTTTCAGGGCCTTAACGATTTCATCGATAGCTTTTTTATCAGTAATATTCCCTGGATTAATCCTTATCTTATCCGCCCCACCTTCAATCGCTAAAAGAGCTAAACGATAGTCAAAGTGAATATCAGCAATAAGCGGAATTTTAACCTTTTTCTTTATTATTGACAAGGCCTTAGCCTGTTCCTTGGTCTTAATAGCCAGACGCACAAGCTCACAACCAGCTTTTTGCATCTCCTTTATCTGAGAAACTACTTCGGAAACTTTATCCGTAGAAATTTTGGTCATGCCTTGAATGACTATAGGGTTATTACCCCCTATTCGCAGATTACCTACGGTTATTGTCTTAGTCCTCCTACGCTTAATCATTTCTCTCTATCAATAACCTTTTCTTTTATAGAAGCTTCTTTTTTAGACTGATGGCCTTTGTAAAGACGGCTGACATCATTAAACGTAATATAAAGTATTAATAATATTAAAAGCGAAAATCCAACAATGATTATTTTTTCTTTAACTTTAGTCCCTATCTTCATTCTGAACATTTTCTCAATGGCTAAAAAGATGATATGTCCGCCATCTAGTGCCGGAAACGGCATCAGGTTTATATAAGCTAAATTGATGTTGATCAAAACAAAAAACATGATAACGTTTAAAAATCCTGTCTTAATAATATCTTTTGTAATAGCCACAATACCTACCGGTCCCATAGCCGATTCTTTAAGTGCTAGTTTGCCGCTAATTAACATCCAGATACCTTCAAGCATCATCGTACTAAGTTTACCCGTAAAAACAACGCCCCCAAAAACATAATCTTTCCAGGACATATCTTCTTTATTAAAATATAATGTGGGAGCTATATTAATACCCATCACCACTTTTTTATGCTCACTGTTATATGCCGGAATAACACTTGTGGTTAAATATTCATTACCTCTCTTATAATTAACTTCTACTTTTCTTTTATCTTTATCCTCAAGATGCCTTAATAAATCGTCAACTGAATTAATCGATTTATTGTCTACTTTAAGTATTATATCAGCCGGCTTTAAGCCTGCAGCCTGAGCCGGTGAATCATCACTCACTGAAGCGATATAAAGTTTATTAAGTGGTTTTCCCATTACAGCAATTACTATCGTTAATAAAAGTATAGCGGTTATTAGCTGCATACCGACACCACCAATAAAAACCATAAACTTCTGCCAGGTTCTTATATCTTCAAAAGTTTTCAGGTTGTATTTTTTAATATCTTCGGCTTCTTCTTTAGTTAGTTCAGCGCTCTCTCCCTCCATGCCCGGCATGCGCACATAACCACCTATTAGCGGTATCCATGAAATCTGATATTCAGTTTCTTTCTTTTTAAAAGCAAAGAGCTTCGGGCCCCAGCCTATAGAAAACTTTGAAACACTGCAGCCGGATAATTTACCTACAATATAATGACCGAATTCATGGATAAGAATTATAAGGCCGAATATTATTAAAGCTAAAATAATACCTAACATCTTGAATTTAACCTTTCTATTATTTTTTGGGCATCTAATCGTGATTGATTATCAATTAAGAGTACATCCTCAAGATTGTGCTTCTTTAATGGTTTATGTTTTTTCAATGCTTTTTCTATTACTATCGGTATATCAGTAAACCTAATTCTTTTGTCTAAAAAAGCCCAGACGGCAACCTCATTAGCAGCATTTAAAACAATAGGATAGGTATATCCTTTCCTGGCTGCTTGATAAGCTAATTTCAAGCAAGGAAATTTACTAATATCGGCTTCTAAAAAAGTCATTTTATTATTCTCAATAAAATTAACTCTTTGGACTAAAGTTTTAAACCTCTCAGGGTACGAAAGGGCATATTCTATGGGAAGCTTCATGTCAGGACTTGCCATTTGAGCAAGAATACTCCCATCTGAAAATTCCACCATCGAATGAATAATCGCCTCCGGATGGATTAAAACCTTAATTTTACCTAAGGATATACCAAATAAATGCATGGCTTCTATTACTTCTAAACCTTTATTCATTAAAGTTGCGGAATCAATAGTAATTTTTTTACCCATAGACCACTTGGGATGATTTAGCGCTTCTTTTGGGGTGATATTTCTTAATTTACTTTTGGGCGTTTTCATTAATGGCCCGCCTGAACCCGTTAGGTATATCTTTGCGGGCTTATATTTTTTACCTTCGAGGCATTGAAATATGGCACTGTGCTCAGAATCCACAGGAATAATTGTCGCTTCATGTTTCTGAGCTAAATTCATAACTATTTTACCAGCTATAACCAAAGATTCCTTATTAGCTAAAGCTATTGTCTTTGAAGACTTTATTGCCTCAATTAACGGTAGAAGGGCTGAAGTGCCGGATATAGCCATGATAATTATATCAATGTCTTTTCTTTTCGCTAAATTAATAACAGCTTTATTGCCCGCGTTAAATTCTGTTTTTATTTTGCCAATACTGTTTTTTATTTCATCCGCGGCTTTCACATCCGCCATAACAGCATAATCAGGTTGATATTCTTTTATCTGCTTAAGAAATTTTTTAGACTGTCGGCAAGTTACAAGCGCTTTTATTTCAAAATCATCCTTGAAGTATTTAAGTACTTCAAGAGCACTCTTTCCGATCGAACCGGTTGAACCGAATATGGCAACTCTCTTTCTTTTAATCATAATAATCTTTTCTATAAAATATATTTAAGATACAAGTATACTATCGGAGCGGAAAAGAGGATGCTGTCCAACATATCAAGCACACCGCCTTGGCCTGGTATCAAATTACCCGAATCTTTCACCGTACAATCGCGCTTAATAAGAGATTCTGAGAGATCTCCCAGCTGCGCGGCTAAACCGATTAAAACACCCAAGACTAAAAGATGGGGCAAAGATATGTGACTAAGGTAAGCTTTGCTTAAAAAAGCCGCTAAGACACTAAAACAAAATCCTCCAATTGCGCCTTCAATAGATTTATTGGGACTTATTTCTTTTAAGAGTTTATGCCGGCCAAACATTTTTCCTATAAAAAAAGCCCCGGCATCAGACGCCTTACAAACTAAAATGGTAAAGAAAACTAAAAGGCATCCGTCTTCAAATTGTCTAACTTTCAAAAGATAGCTAGCTAACCAACTTACATAGATAACTCCAAAAACCGTAGTAGAAATACCTAAAATTGAATCCGTATGATCCTTTTTGAAAAATTGTAAAGCAAAAAAAAGTATGAAAGCCAGTAATAAAAAAGCCAGAACCAACTCCTCTACCGGTTTTAATATGATAAGCGGAATAACCAACCCCATAAAAATACCGGTTTTTTTGTAAACAGGTACGCCTTTTTTAAGTATCATGTCAAAAAATTCACTTAATCCAAAGCCGATAAAGAACATTAACCAGATCATAAAAACCCAGGAAGGCCACACAAAGATTGAAACCAGAGTCATACTGACAAGGATAACATTTAAAAAAATTCTTTTAACTAAAAATTCAGACTTTACCATATCTTCTTTCTCTTTTCTGAAAATCGGAAATAACTTCAGACAAGTCTTCTTTTGTAAAATCAGGCCACATCTTTTTACTAAAATAAAACTCCGCGTAAGATAATTGCCATAAAAGAAAATTACTTAATCTTAGTTCATAAGAAGTTCTGATTAATATGTCCGGATCGGGTATTTGTGAGGTATATAGATATTCGCTAAATACATCTTCATTAATTTTATTTAAATTAATCTTATTGTTTTTTACATCGTAAGCTATATTCTTTGCGGCTTGAACTATCTCCTGCCTACTGCCATAACTTAAAGCCAATACTACAGTCATGTTAGAATTATCTTTTGTGCTCTCAATGGTTTGATGAAGCCTTCGGGCAACATCATCAGGAAGCATACTAAGTTCACCTATAGCCAGTAAACGTATTCCATTTTTATTAAACTTTTTATCAGCTTTAGCGAGATAAGTCTTTAAATATGCCATTAAAGCCTTTATCTCCGCTTTAGGCCGTTTCCAGTTTTCACGAGAAAAGGCATATAATGTTAGATACTTTATGCCGAATTCTAATCCTGCTTCAATTATCTTTTCGACAGTTTCAACGCCAGCCTTATGGCCCATTATCCGCGGCAACCCTTTCCGGGCGGCCCACCGGCCATTACCGTCCATAATTATAGCAATATGTTGGGGGGTTCTTATATTGTCCTGCATTTTATGAAAAAAGGGGGGATATTAATCATATCCCCCAATGTTAATCTCTATTTATCTTTGGTAAATTACTTTATAAATTCATCATAATCATCAAACGCTGAACCTGATCCCTTTGGCGCTTTCAGGCCCTCATTGGGAAGAATTATAATTTCAACTCTTCTATTCATCTGCTTACCCTCAGGGGTATCATTGGATGCGATTGGTTGATACGGCCCATATCCTGTAGCCGATAATCTTTGAGGATTTATACCTTTATCATCTTCAAAATAATGCAATACATTCAATGCTCTTTGAGCTGAAAGTTCCCAATTAGATTTCCAACGAGAAAATTTAATAGGCACATTATCCGTGTGCCCTTCAATGGCAATATCCTCACTCATTGGCCCTAAGACATTCGCTACCTTATTAAGAACTGTTTGTCCTTGAGGTTTTACCTTGGCCTTGCCTGAGCCAAAAAGTACTTCCGCGACTACAGTGACAACTAAGCCGCGCTGACCCATAGTTACACTAACATCTCCCCGGGCAATTTCTTTTTGCAGCTGTCTTTCCAACTCAGCCTTAGTACTTCTCAATTCATCTAATTGCTGACTTAGGCTTTTAATTGTCTGGACATCTTGGGGGCTTCTCTTGTGCACACCAATAGCACACCCGGCTAAGAGCATCATCATGACTGCCGACACAAAATAAAAACCAAACTTCTTCATGCTTTTTTCCATATCTTCACCCCTTACTTTTCTGTAATTATAATAACAGAATTCACACAAGGTGTCAACCTATCAAGATAAATTATTAAATTTACTTCATAAATATCGGCGCTATCGGAAACAATGAAGCAAATAACAATGAAACGACCGACATAAGTTTAATCAGAATATCCAACGAAGGCCCCACCGTATCTTTCAAAGGGTCTCCGAATGTATCTCCCGCGACAGCAGCCGCGTGAGCCTTTGAACCCTTACCGCCAAATTTTCCGGTCTCAATAAATTTTTTAGCATTATCAAGAGCTCCTCCCGTATTAGCACACAATAAGGCTAATAGAAGGGCTGATAGCAAAGACCCAAATAAGAAACCGGCTAATGCTATACGGCCTAGGACCATTCCTATAAATAAAGGTGTACCTACGGCAATCAGTGCCGGAAAGACCATTTTTTTCAAACTATGGCTTGATGAAATGGCAATGCATTTGTTGTAATCAGGCACCACCTCCCCTTTTAAAATTCCCGGTTTTTCTTTAAACTGCCGCCTGATTTCAATAATCATCTTATCGGCCGTTTCACTTACCGATTCAATCAGTAAAGATGAAAATGCGTATGGAACCATAGCGCCCAACATAAGACCCGCGATAACATAGGCCCCCACCTCCGGACTTAAAAGATGAATATTTGGTAGAGTGATCTCCTGAGAGCTACCGATAGCCGACCAGAGATACGCCGCTATTAGGCCTAAAGACGCGAACGCCGCTGAACCTATAGCAAATCCCTTTCCTATAGCCGCGGTCGTATTGCCAATAGAATCTAATTCATCGGTAACCTCTCTCACCTTAGGTGGTAAGTTTGCCATCTGGCTAATACCGCCGGCGTTATCAGCAATAGGGCCGTAAGTATCTACAGAAACTGTCATAACTACAAAGGAAAGCATGCCCAAAGCAGTATACGTAATAGCAACCAATCCTCCAAGCTGATAAGCAAAAATTGTAGCCGTGGAGATAATCAATACCGGCCAAAATGAAGATTTCATTCCCAATCCTAAACCGGTAGCTACCGCGACACCGGCACCACCCTGGCAGGTTTCAGCCAATTTTTTAACCGGCTTAAAATTATAGGAAGTAAAATATTCACTGGTGAAACCTATAAGGATTCCTGAACCAAGTCCAATTACCACAGACCAGAATGGAACCAGGTTGAAAGGACTTAATTTACTTACAATGAAATAAGTGAAAGCGGCAGTTAATAAGGCGCTTAATCTGGTGCCATTCATTAAAGTAGCGTGAGCATTTTCACTTTTAGATAAAGTTACAAAAAGAATTCCTACCAACGATGCAATTATACCGCCGGCAACTAAAAGAATTGGTAAATACAAGGCTCCCGCGAAATTAGCGCCCGATAAATTAGTCAGGCCAAGCTTACTCAATATGCCGCTCATTATATCAGGGTTAGACCTGCCCACATAAATATAAAGCGTTATTATAATAACTGAAATAACAGCACCAACAAAAGACTCTAATAAATCCGCTCCCAGACCACCAACATCACCTACATTATCTCCAACGTTATCAGCAATAGTCGCTGGATTTCTGGCATCATCCTCCGGAATGTTCTCCTCAATCTTTCCTACCATATCGGCTGCCATATCAGCGGCTTTTGTAAAAATACCGCCACCAACCCTATCAAAAAGAGCCACCAGGGAAGCACCCATTGAATAGGCGCTAATAATAAGAGCGCCTTTAATAAAGTTTATTTCACGACCGCCGAGCATATCGCTTATCAATGGAACTCTGATACTTTCAATGCCAAGATTTTCAGCTATAAACTGAGACCTAAACATCCAGATTACTAAACATAATCCTAATAACGCGATGGAACCAACAGAAATTCCCATAACAGCTCCACCTGAAAAAGCTACCTTTAAAGCTTTCGAAAAACCTCCGCCAGCAGCTTGAGCGGTTCTCACATTGGCATTAGTGGCCATATTCATACCTATAAAGCCCGCCAAGCCGGAACAAAATGTTCCTATGGCAAAACTGATAGCTATCTGCCAATCCCATATGGCCCATAAAACCGCGCCTATTATCACTACGGCCGCAAGCATTACCCTGGCTTCCTCAAACATAAACATCATCGAGCCAGACCGTATATAGCCGTGAACCTCGGTCATTTTTTCATTACCCTTATCTTGCCTCATGACAAAAGAAGCTAAAATTTTTGCAACCGCCAGGCCTAAAAGGCAGACTACAGCAGGTATTATTAAATACCAAATGTTGTCAAGAATCATTAGTCTATCCTCTTTTTTTAGTTAAAATTTGCGAACGCTTCGAACCAACTGAAACCATATATATACCTACCCCGCAAAGTTCCGAAATCCGCCTTAAATAACTACGGGCTTCCTTAGGTAAGTCTGAATACTTCTTTGATTTGCTTATATCTTTTAGCCAACCCTTATGTTTTTCATAAACAGGTTTGCATTTCTGCAGAATCTCTACGTTGGCCGGCATATTCTTGTAAACACGTCCTTGATATTTATAACCGGTACATATCTTTATTTCTTTTAATTCATCTAAAACATCCAGCTTGGTTACTATAATATCATTTAAACCATTGACCAAAGCAGAATGTCTGCCGACTACCGCGTCAAACCAACCACATCGCCTCGGCCTGCCTGTTGTAGCCCCAAACTCTTCGCCTTTATTTCTAACTTTCACGAGTATGTCATCTGGAAAAACAGTCGGTAAGGGCCCTTCTCCAACTCTGGTGGTATAAGCCTTGATTACTCCTATAACTCTATCAATATTAGTAGGCCCTAAGCCCGTACCCGTAAAAGCTCCCCCTACTGAAGCATTAGAACTGGTAACAAACGGGTATGTTCCAAAGTCAACATCCAGCAGAGTTCCTTGGGCACCTTCGAGTAAAATGTTTTTCTTATTAACTACGGCCTCATTCAAAACAACAGAACAATTCCCAACCAATGGTTTTATCTGTCTGGCATATTCCAAATATTCTTTTAATATCGCCTTATAACTAAAACCCTTAAAATTATATGTTTTTTTAAAAATCTTATTCTTCTCTTTTAAATTTGCCTGTCGTTTTACCTTAAAAATCTCCGGTTCTACTAAATCGCACACCCTAATTCCACATCGAGCTGCCTTATCAGTATAACAGGGGCCGATTCCTC
>CBDUVS010000002.1:0-22573 GCA_965370735.1 uncultured bacterium
TTTACATTACTCGGTAACTACACGCCTATTATAACTGCCTTATAATTTTTTTCTTGTAAAAGGCTTTAGGTGTGATATAATTTTGACATTACCTAATTTTACATTCTTTAAAGGAGAAAAAAGTGCTCGGTATATTAAGAAAAAAAAAGAACATGCGTGTTATATTGTGGATTATATGTGTTATTATTATAGTTACTTTCGTCTTTTTCGGAATGAGAACACCGAATCTCAATCGGGGATCATCTTCGCGATACGCCGGGATTGCCTTTGGAAGGAAAATATCAAATGAAGATTATGCCAAAAGCTACAAGGCGTGCTATAACCAAGCTCTTATGCTCTACGGAAATGAATTACCTAAGGCCATTGAACGTCTTAATTTAAAAACGCAGGCCTGGGAAAGGATTATCCTTATAAAAGAAGCGAACAATCAACATATAGGCACCAGTGACGATAAGGTTAGAGATAGGATAGTTGCCATTTTTGGGGGCCCGGAAAACTTTGACAAAGAAAAATACGAGATTATATTAGCTAATTATTTTAATACATCCCCGCGCGCTTTTGAAGAAGAGATTAGAGATTCCCTGAAAATCAGTATGCTTCTTGAAGCTATTACCTCAAATATAACCACTTCTGATGAAGAAGTTTTAGAAATGTACAAAATGGAAAACGAAAAAGTAAATGTTATCTATATTGCTGTAGAACCGGCAGGTTTTGTTGATACAATTACCCCCGGTGATTCTGCCTTAGAAATATATTATAATGAAAACAAAGACTTATTTAAAACCCAGCCAAAAATTAATGTGCGATATATAGTCCTATCCACAAATGAAAATATGAGTAAAGTCGAAGTGGACAAGGAGGAAATTGAAAGTTATTATACTTCACATAAGGAAAATTTCCTAATTGCCTTGGAAACCGAGACAGAATCAGAAGAACCGCGATACAAGTCTCTCGCTACAGTTAAAAAGGAAATTGAAACAATTCTTTTAAAACAGCAAGCTAAAGAACTAGCTCTTGATCAAGCTGTCATAGCTGAACAACATATCAGAGACGGCGCGACTCTTGATGAAGCCGCCGAAAAATATAACATAGAGATCAAAGAGACCGGCCTTTTTTCGGCTGCCGAATCTATTCCCGAAATAGGTTGGAATTTCCAATTTTTAAAAACGGCTTTTAGTTTACAAGAAAACGAAGAAAGCGAAATCACTGAAATGCCCGACGGATATTACATTTTAAAACTAAAAGAAAGAAAAAGTTCCTATATTCCGGAATTTAACGATGCAAAAGATAACGTCAAACAGGCATATATGGCCAAAGAAGCGGTTGTATTAGCAAACAATAAAGCCGCCGGCTATCAAGCCGATTTTGAAAACCAAATGACTGAGCGTAAAAGTTTTAAAGAAATAGCTGAATCATTAAACTTAAAGGTAGTGGAAACCGGTTTCTTTTCATACAATGATTACGTTCAGGGTGTAGGCAAATCTCCTGATTTCAACAATGCGGCTTTTACATTAAAAAAAGGTCAAATTTCAGATGTCATTGCCACTTCAAAAAGCTTAATTATTCTAACACTTAAAGATAAGTCTTCCATAGATAAAAAACAGTTTGAAAGCGACAAAGAAGAATTTAGTAAAAAAGCTCTTCAGATAAAAAAAGCGGAAATCTTTCAGGTTTGGCTTGGCAATCTCTTGGAAAAAGCTGACTTAAAAAATAACACACAGTAATTTTTTTTCGGAAGGTTTTTAACGCGGCTTTTTTCTATTTTCATAATATTATAGGTAAGATTTATTGCACGGGCAAATAACGCCTCTATATATTTGGTGATAACCATTCCTAAGGCAATAGAGGTAAATTTATACTACCACTTTGAATTATTACAAATTCGGCTGAAACCAAAAAATCCCTCCAAAACCGCTTACCCGGGTGAACTTTAGCTTAGATTCGCTCAAAACTAAAACAGAAATAATTACTGCCAGAGGTTTAGTATTGAAAAGGTGAAAAAACCCCAGCTACTTAGTTTGCCTTAAATAAAGCACAAATAATATCAGGGGTTAACGAAAGACTCTTTAATCGTTTCTAAAGATTTTATACGTTATAAAATGTAAGTTTTGAATTCTTCCGAGTTAGGAACTTCTCCATCCCAACGAGCTACAACATTACCCTCTTTTTCTAAAATTGTCACTGGAATATTAAGAACATCATTCATTGCCGCTTCGGCGAGACCTTCAACTGAATCCATATCAAGAAATGAAATCCTCAATATATTTGTCAGGTTCCACTTGTTTATAAAAAATTCTATTTTACTCTTAGTGGTCTTACACTTAGCGCAATCTTGTTTACCAAATATTTTAATATGCACGGTTCTGCCCTCCCCTTAATAAACACATCAGTTATGGAACGAAGTGAACATAACTGATAAGTGTGAATTAACTCCGAAGCTTAAAGGTAAATTGTCCCCTGCGGGGAGAATTTACCTTTGTTTAAGCAAGGAGTCTGCTAACTTCCTTAATTAACCAATCCCGTAACTACCCTTTTGCCTGTCTTTTAACTCACCTATTTTAGATTTATTCCAGTTATCAATTCTGGAATAATATCCCACAATCCTGGTTATACCATAAACGTTATTTGAGTCGCAATGTCCGCAATTTTCTAATAATCCCCTGCTTACTCTCCCGCAATCATTGCAAATGGTAAATTCAGGTGATATAGTCAGTTGGGCTGCTTGAGTATTTTTATATGTTCTTTCCACCAGCTTAAGAATAGCTTCTTTAGATGGTTTGTTCTCACCGACAAAAGCGTGAATTATCGCGCCTGATTCAATCATAGTATGGAATCTGCTCTGTTTTTGAATACGAGTAATTAAGTCAATATCAGCATCAGCTCTAAAATGAATTGAGTTTGTATAATAAGGTTCATCTTTTTCGATATCACCCTTAACAATGGTGTGGGCTTCGGGATAATTCTTAAGATCCACCTTGGCTAACCTTCTTGCCGCCGATTCTGCCGGTGACTCTTCCAATGAAAATTTCAAACCTAACTTCTTTTCTTCCTGTTTGGCCCTTAAGAACATATGTGAAATAATCTTTAACCCCAACTTATAAACTTCATCATCCTCATGAAGCTCCTTACCGGTCAAAGCCTGGACGCATTCATTAAGACCGATAATACCAACAATATAAGTGGCTTGATCTAAATCTATATACGGCCTACCATCCTTAGCTATTTTACCAACTTCCCACATAGGCATGCCCGGTTCACTCATCAGTTTGGCAATAAATTCTCTCTTTTGCAAATGCGCCTTAAAAACTAAGTTCATAGCTTTATCTATCTCACCAAAAACTCCCTGGAGATTACCCTTACCGGCTCTATAAGCTGCCTGAGGTAAATTAACAGTTATATTCTGAAAACCACAGAACCTCATTGACTCCGGATGCTTTATCATATAATTATCTGTTATTTGAGTTCTGAGTCGACAACAAGCAGAAAGGGTTACTTCGTCTCTATCAAAGATAAAATAAGTGGAACCATTTTCGCTAGCTATCTGAGCGGCATAATCTAAAAGCTCAAGCTGCTTTGGATCCTCAAATGATTCTTCAGTAATGTGAAAATCGCACTTAGGAAACGCGAAAGGATGGCCGTCACGATCGCCTTCGCGCCAGACACTTAACATTGCCTTGGCAAATTCGCGAGCCGCGTCTTCATAATCCCCATAAGTCCTACCTGTGAATTTACCACCCTGGCCAATAGCTGGAATATCTTTGAGATATTGAGGTATTCCCGCGTGAATGTTAAAATCAATAAATAAACTTTGGCCGCCTCTGGAAAACGCGTTTTGGCTGCCTGAGAATATTAAATACTGTGCTTCTTGTTTCATCTCTTTAAAACTCATACCTTCTACATAAGGAGCATAAAAGATATTAACATACGCTATACCTAAAGCCCCCGCGTAATAAGCCTGCATAGAAGCTAAATAAGTATTAAGATGTCCTGTTAATGTCCTGGCATGAGATGCCGGAGCGCTTGATGTATCCAAATTGCTTAAATCCAAACCGTATTTCTTAATATATTCCAAAGAATGACTACTACAATAAACCCGGGGATATCCAAGATCATGGATATGAACCACGCCCTTTAAATGTCCGGTAGCCACATCCGAAGAAAAAATATTCTGCAGCATATACTGTTTCAATGTTGTCTCGGCTATGGCCAGGTTAATCGCTTCCGGATTATTAGAAGTAATATTGCTATTTTCGGCACTCTTAGAATAAATAAGTTGCTCAATATCAAAAGAAGGCATACCAATCATAGCCTGCTTTTTAAGTTTCTTACCTAAGCCTCTCTCAAAAAGTTCATTATCTACCAGTTCTCTGATGAGAGAGGTGGATATCTGTCCGATTCCTGAGTTAAATATTTTCCGTTCAACACTGGAAGCTATTTCCCAAGAAAGGTCTTCGGCAATCTCAGCCTCCTTTTGAAGAGCCTGAGCAATTCTCTGTTTTTCCCAATTTAACACTTCATCCTTAGCTAAAGGAGTAACCAACAGTGACAAGTCAGTGGAATCCGTTCTTTCCTGAACTCTTTTTCTTACTTGGAGTTTTGTTCTTAAGTCCGCTCTTTTCTCACGATAAAGAATATAGGCCTTGGCTGTTCTGGCGTGGCCTGTTTCTATCAAAATTTTTTCAACAATATCCTGAATTTCTTCAATCGAAGGATTACCATCGAGAAATTTCTTTTTTAGATAAAGAGTAATTACATTAGAAAGCTCTTCCGCCAGCAGCCTGTCTTCACCGCCTACCGCCTTAGCCGCTTTAAAAATCGCAACCTCAATCCTCTTTTTTAAAAATGGAATAACCCGCCCATTCCTCTTTCTAACATGTGTAAAACAAGGGGTCATTTTGATGTCTGATGCAAGCTTATTATTTGCGGCGGCAATACCTTCTGACATTTTGCTTATCTCCTTTCCTTAGCTAGTATTTGCTTGAGTTCTTTCATAAATTGATTAACGTCCTTAAACTCTCTGTACACAGAGGCAAATCTAACATAAGCCACCTGGTCTAATTTTCCCAAGCGCTGCATTATAAGTTCCCCTATTTCAACAGACGCGACTTCTTTATCGAAATTTCTTTGAAGAGTTCTTTCGATATCATCTACAGTTTCTTCCAATTTTTCAACACTGATCGGCCTCTTTTCACAAGACTTTACAAGTCCTGAAAGTACCTTTTTCCTGTCAAACGATTCTCTGCGGCCGTCTTTTTTAAACACCATTAAAGATACACCTTCTATATGTTCATAGGTCGTATAACGCCTTTGACATTTAAGACATTCCCTTCTTCTTCTGATGGCATCACCTTCCTGTGAGGATCTGGAATCAATCACTTTGTCTTCTTCATAACCGCAATAGGGACATTTCATTTTTTGATTATTCCTTTTTATCAAATTTGGCGGGAAACCACACTATATTGTGTGTCAGTAGCTTAATTATACACTATATTTAGGATTTGTCAAGTAGCAAAAAATATGTTTTAACCACTACCCATTCTTCACGCAACGGACTTTAACGCCACTCTCTTTGAGAAGTTTTTTTGATTCTTTATCAGGATAAGCCGCTGAAATAATTATTTCTTTTATTCCGGAATTGATAATCATTTTGGCACAGATAATACATGGATGAGTAGTGCAATATAAAACGGAATCTTTAATACTTACCCCGTGAACCGCAGCCTGAATAATAGCGTTTTGTTCAGCGTGAAGGCCTCGGCACAACTCGTGGCGCTCTCCGGAAGGCACATGCATCTGCTCCCGTAAACACCCACCCATCTCACTGCAATGTTTCAGGCCTGAGGGCGCCCCATTATAACCTGAGGCAAGTATTCTTTTATCTTTAACAATAATCGCTCCAACTTTGCGTCTAAGACAGGTCGATCGCCTGGAGATAACCTTAGTTATTTCAATGAAATATTCATCCCAATTAGGTCTAGTATTATCCTTCACTCTTTTTAAGCTTTCTGCATCGACTCAATTCGCTCTTTATAAAGAGGAAATTTATCAGTCAATTCTTTAACCATTTCTTTAGCAATTTTTAATTTAGCTCCGTCTTCGGGGTTTTTTAAAAGCATGTCAATAATTTCAGCGATTTTTACCATTTCAGTTTCTTTCATACCTCTGCTAGTTACCGCTGGTGTTCCCATACGAATCCCGCTGGTGACTAACGGTGAATTTTGATCAAAAGGAATCATATTCTTATTTACCGTAATTTTGGCTTCATCTAAAATGTTAGCCGCGTCTTTTCCGGTTAGACTCACACTGGTCGTGTCTATTAAGAATAAATGAGTATCAGTTCCGCCCGATACTATCCTAAAGCCTTTTTTATCCAGCTCAGATGATAAGGTAACAGCATTTTTCACTATCTGTTTTTGATATTCCCTAAATTCCGGCTTTAAAGCCTCATTAAAAGCAACAGCCTTGGCGGCAATCACATGCATTAAAGGCCCTCCCTGGATACCGGGAAATATATTCACATCTATCTTTTTGGCATATTTTTCTTTGCACATTATCATACCGCCCCTGGGACCGCGAAGAGTCTTATGTGTAGTAGTAGTTACAAAATCTGAAACTGCAACCGGATCAGGGTGCAGTTTTGCGGCAACTAAACCGGCAATGTGGGCTATATCTACCATTAGGTAAGCGCCTACTTTTTTAGCAATAGCGGAAAATTTTTCAAAATCCAGAACCCTGGGATAAGCACTGGCCCCAGCAACAATCATATCGGGTTTATGCTCAAGAGCAATCTTCTCCAATTCATTATAATCAAGCTGCTCTGTTTTCTTATTTACTCCATAAGGTATCACTTTAAAAAACTTGCCGGAGAAATTCATCTTATGGCCGTGAGTTAAATGTCCTCCATGAGCTAAGTCAAGGGTCATTATTGTGTCGCCTGCTTTTAGCACCGACAAATAAGAAGCCATGTTAGCTTGGGAACCGGAATGAGCCTGAACATTAACATGTTCAGCCCCAAAAAGTTCTTTAGCTCTTTCAATCGCCAGGCTTTCGGCAACATCCACGAACTGACAACCGTTATACCAACGCTTACCCGGATAACCTTCGGCGTATTTATTAGTCAGAGTTGAACCCTGGGCAAAAAGAACATTTTCAGAAACAAAATTCTCGCTGGCTATAAACTCTAAATTATCATTTTGCCTTTTGGTTTCATCTAGAATAGCCTGGAATAAAACCGGATCTGCGGCTTTAAGGTTGTGCATTTTCTCGTACTCCTAAAATTAGAATTTACATTAAAAAGACAAAATTTACTATAAACAAGAATGAGTTAATTTGCAAGCCTTATTTTGAATATTTTTTCTCAATCTTGTTAATTTTATCAACTCGCTTCTGATGCCTGCCCCCTTCAAAGGAAAATTTAAACCAGATATCCAGCATTTTTTGGGCTTTTTCGGTTGAAGTATATTTAGCCCCAAAAACGATGATATTAGCATCATTATGCAGGCGGGAAAATTTCGCCTGGTCTTCATTTAAGCACAGGGCGGCTCGAACTCCCGGCACTTTATTAGCTGTCATTGACTGGCCTATACCTGTAGTGCATATTAAAATACCGGTCTCCGCCTCTCCTTTAACCACGGCTTCGGCCACCTTCAGCCCGAAATCAGGATAGTCCACGCTCTCCTTTGAATCTGTCCCGTAGTCCCTAACCCTATACGTCTTACCCTCTAAATAAACCTTAACAGTCTCTTTCAGCTCATAGCCGCCATGGTCAGCCCCGATTGCTATTATCATCTTTTCTCCTATTTTTTAAAACTCAATATTTAACAGATTCTCTTCTGATTCATCAACACCATTATCTTCCAGGTTTTCACCCACAGAGTATATTATCTTATCCTTTTTTGAATATCGAATAGGCTTGCCGTCATATGGATCTATTGGAACCTGGTCAAAATAAGCAGGGACCAGTTCATCCAGGCTCTCGGGTAATTGGCCGAATTCATTATTGTAGGCCTTTAAGGCGATAAGAATTTGGGTACGTTTTATTTCTGCTTCTATTTTATATTCTTCACCGATAACAGGAGTGATCCCTGGCACCAGTAGCCCCATGAGAACCTTTCCTACTACATTTCTTTTAATAACTCTTATAAATTCAGCATCTTTACTTAGGTTATACATAAATTTATCCATTGAATCAAAATCAACATCTTTATAGTAGCTTTTTGAAACCGCGGTAATTACACTTCTTATATAATCAGCCATTTTACCTTTTGTTCTTTCAGGATGAAACATATATCTTATAATCAAAGGCTGGACGAAATGAATCTTTTTTATTTCATCCAATTGCTTCCCTAAGCCGGGGAGAGGTATTTTTTTCTTAATCTCTCCTTTCAGGTTTTCATTAATACCTTTTTCTATAAAATCAACCGTATGAAGCATAAAATAATTATATTCACACAAATAAGTTTGAATCAGTCCATCTCTTGCATCTTCATATCTTTTTAGAGTATCAATATATTCTTTAGTTTTGCGCTCTGACAACATCGCTTTTGAAACTAATTGATTAATACTTTCACTACCGATTTCCTTTATGACTGCACCTATCATAAAATGAACCAAGCATCCCTTTGAATTATTTATCATATAACCAAATCTTACATTCTCCAAAGCCGTTTTAAATGCCTCATCCTGCTTATCTATCTTATAAAAGTACATTGACCTTAACTGATTAAGTAGTGCTATCTGGCGCCAATCAAAAAGATAAGGAATTAACTCAGCTAATCCATCTCTCATCTCGGGTATTTGTAGTTTATCTAAAGCTAAACCTTTTTCAAGATGCCTAAACGTTTTTTCATTTTTATCAAGTATTTCTTTTGCAAATTCCACATCTTCATCTTTTATGCCTTCTTCTAATATTTTATCTATTCTATCTTTTTCACTTTCCGGATAATACATTGCTTGATTTGCTTTATCAAAATAATAGAAGGCGTTTTCTTCATCAGGGACAGATTCATAAACCAAAACAAGATCAGAATCATCAATCGGGGGTATGTCTGAAGTTAGATAAATTATACCGCCTGTGACAGCAAGTACAAGAATAACTATAATTGCAATAATCTTCTTTTTCATATTCTATTCATTTTTTAAATAAAATCCTTAATTCTTAAAATCTCTTTTTTAATCTCTTCAGCTACTCTTTCATAGACCTCTAGGCTTTGACCTATTGGGTCTGCTACGTCAAAATTAGTCCTACCGGATGAATCCTTGTATTCTCTTACAAGAAAGACCTTATTGCTTGTTTCCGGAAGAATATCCAAAATATAATTTTTATGCCTGGTTTGCATAACTAAAATAAGGTCGGCTCTCTTAATCATTCCTGGGGTTACATGCTCGCTTCTTTCGCCTGAAACATCAATTTGTTGCCTTTTCATAACTTTTACAGTTTCCTCTGTGGGAGCAAATCCGTTAATTGCCGCTGTCCCGGCAGAATCAACGGTAACATCTTTGCGATGCTTTAATACTTTTTTAAGAAAGCCCTTGGCCATAACACTGCGGCAACTGTTTCCCGTACAAACCACAAGTACATTTTTTACTTTTAAGAACTTACCTTCAGCCGAAAATTCTTTATTTAACTGCTTACAGTCAATGACCCCTTCTCTGATAACTAAATAAGGCTTCTGAGTTAAGTCAATAATAGCTGATTCCACTCCACTAGCCCTACTTTTAACCTCGATAATCCCTTCAATAATTCCATCAAAGCTTACAATTACATCCTGAACACCTCTAGGCGCCGGCTCTCCCGAGAAGTTCGCGCTAGGGACATATAAAGGCAAGCCGCATTTCCTTAAAACCTCCAAGGCAATCTCATCTCGGGGTATTCTAAAAGCCAATTTATCCTTATTTTTACTTTTTAATATCATTGTAAGGGGGCCGGGCCAAAACTTATTCATCAGGGCATTAACATCTTCATTAATTTCAACATTAAATTCATCCAACTTGTCTATAGATGAAATCTGAACGACAAAAGGTTTTGTTAATGGCCGGCGTTTTATGGTATAAAGTCTCTTGACCGCCTCTTTATTTCGGCTATTCACCGCCAAACCGTAAACTGTATCTGTCGGCAGCGCCAAAAGACCGCCTGATATCAATATTTCAGAGGCCTGCTTTATTTTATCAGCATTAATTTTCTTGTAATCCACTTTTATTATGCGCGTCTTAGGCATTTTAATTACCTGCCTTTATTAAATAGAGCCTCTTTAAAAAGTTGGCTACCTCTTTTACGTTTTTAAGACTGTATACTGCTTTCGATTTTTCGCCGCGTCCTATACGAATACTGAGATCTTTTTTACTCATCACCTCAAAAACATCTTCATCTGTTATATCATCACCTAAATATATCAATAGCGGTAATTTCTTAAGATATATTTTTTTAAGTTTTAAAACGGCTGTACCTTTATTTTGATTATGCGGCGGTCTCACTTCAAATACCTTCTTACCCTTTGTGATCCTTACCAGCTTCTTTCTTTCCGCTTCATAAGTAACCTCATCAAAAATCCTTTTAGTTATCTCGGCATTCTTCTTATCAGCCATACGATAATGCAAGCTGAGCGAATACTTCTTATCTTCTAACCAAACACCTTTATAGGGTTTAATCTTTTTCCTTAAAACGCCGGCTATATCTTTAAGCAACTTAAGTGATTCTTTTATTTGATCTTTAGATAAAATTTCTACTTTACGGCTCTTTGGTTTTTTTAATTCTAAGCCGTGGTTACCTACATAATAGACACCCTTTAATTTAAGATATTTTTTTATGTCAGCTATCGACCGGCCGCTGACAAAACCCAAAATGATTCCCCGGGTTTTATTCAGTTTTTTTAGGATGGATTTAATATCTTTATCTACTTCGACTAAATCGGGATGGCTTACTATAGGACATAAAGTGCCATCAAAGTCCAGGAGAAGAAATATTGAGGCACTTTTTTTAATTTTCGCGGATACGGTTTTCCAGCTTTTAAATAAATCCTTCATTTTTTTAATATAGATAGAATTTTGATAATTCCAAAATAACGGTTGCCGCCCATTTATAAATATTATTCTCAGAAACTATATCTCTTAGAATTTGCATTCTTTTTTCTTTTTCTTTGGCGGGCATGTCTATGGAGCGCTTCAAAGCCTTGATAAACTCATTAATATTATAAGGATTAATAAAAATAGCCTCCTGCAATTCTCGGGCGGAGCCGGTAAACCGGCTTAAAATAACCGTTCCCTTGTTATCAAACTTCGAGGCAATATATTCTTTGGCAACTAAATTCATACCATCATGCAGCGAACTGATAACAATAACATCAGAAATACGGTAAAAAGCTAAAATGTCCTTATAAGGAATAAATTCCTTCGAAAAAACAATAGGCGCCCATTTACTCGTAGAATGCTTCCAGTTGATTTCACCCACCAAGCGATTAATTTCACTGTTAATATCCTCATACGACTTTAAAAGAATGCGGCTGACGGCCCCAATCTGCACAAAAACAACTTTTTCTTTATATTGCGGATATTTATCCAGAAACTTATCAAAAGCAATAAGTCTCTCAGGAATACCTTTAGTATAATCAATCCTGTCACAACCCAAGAATATGATTTTATCCTCTAAGGATAATTCTTTTTTAAGCTCATTTGCTCTCTCTTCAACTTCTTTTGAAGTTACTTGGTTCTCAATGTCCTGAGCATCAACACTTATAGGAAATGACCTAACCAGAGTTTCATGGCCTTCCCTGATAATAGAGTTCCTTTCCCTGTCGGTTTTGGCTTCAACTTCTCTCTCAACCGTATCAATGAAGTTATCAGCATGGTACCTGATATGAAAACCAACCATATCATTAGCTAAAATTCCGTCGATAATTTCTTTCCTAAAGGGGCAAATTCTAAATACTTCCGGATTGGGCCAGGGTATATGCCAGAAATAGGCACAGATGACGTGGGGATTTTTCTCTTTGATGTATTTAGCAACCAAAGCCATATGAAAATCCTGCAGCCAGACAATAGTCTTCTTTTTATCTGAATGATCAATTTCACTTAAAACGGTGTCAGCAAATTTTTTATTAACCTTTTTATACTGCTGCCAGTCGCTTTCCCTAAAAACCGGCCTGGTATAAGAAATGTGACATAAAGGCCAAAGGGTCTCATTGGCGAAACCGTAATAATAACCTTGTTCTTCTTCCTTATCAAGCCAAACTCTTTTTAGAGTATATTGCGGGTTTTCGACCGGTACTTTAATTTTTCCGTCTTTATCAACTACTTTTCTATCACCGCTCCCGCTTCCATGCGCGATCCAAGTACCGCCGCAAGCTTTCATAATTGGATCAAGCGCGGTAACGGCGCCTCCGGTCGGCCTCCAAACAACAATTTTACTCTCTTTCAAAATATGGATATAGGGTTCTCTGTTAGAGACAACAATCAGGTTATACTCTCCTAATTCACTTACAATTGTATTTTTTAAATCTTCTTTTGTATACATTAGGTTTTGTTTTCTTTCATATATACATCTCTAATGGGAAATGGGATAATAATACCTTCCTTATTATATCTCGCGTGTAAACGCTTAATAAACTCATGCTTAATAAGATAGTTATCCACGAACTCCCTGCACCTTAAAATAACTGAAAAGTTAATGCTAAAATCATCAAAGGTATGATACCTGATAAAAGGCTTAAACTCTATAACTCCGCCCTGAACTTCTTTTAAAGTTTCTTCACCTACTTCGATAGTTACTTTTTCCACCTTCTTTAAATCGCTCTCATAATGGACGCCCACCTGGATTAGAACTGACATTTCAGTCTCGGGCATATAATAATTAGTCAGGACCGACTGACCCAGTTTTGAATTAGGAATAATAACTATATTATTAGGCAGCATTCTTACCTTGGTCGCTCTCCATCCAATATCCGTCACATACCCTTCCTCTCCGCTTTCAAGTTTAATAAAATCTCCTATCCTGATATGCTTAGCGATGGTTACATATATACCGCTAAAAATATTGGCTAACGTTTCCTGCAAGGCTAAAGCTACAGCAAGACCACCGACACCCAAAGTGCCTAAAATGGGCGTAATAGAAATACCCAAAGAACGCAGAATAATTAAAGAACCAATTAAAAAGATAACTATGCGGGTAATATTTTTAGTAAGGCTGCTTACCGCCAGGGCGCCTTCCTCTTTTTCGGCTAAAAGACTTAAAGCCGTTGAGAATATATTAGCCGCCGCTACAGTTACGGTTAAAACCAAAGCGGTTATAAGTAACTTACCCGCAAAGCTGGTCTGAGTAGCGGATACGCCCCACATATCAAGAGCAATATATAGACCTATGATAAAAGCCCAAAAAGGAAGCCAGCGTCTTAAATTCTCAATTAAAACATCATCCCATTTAATTCTGGTTTTTTTAGCCCAAGCCAATAGGTATTTTGAAACAAAAAACCTTAAAATAACACCCAATAATAAAAAAAAGGCTAAAACCAACAAAGGTAATACTGCTTTAAATGTGGGATTTTCAATTATAGACTGGAAATTCTGCATATAACACCTCTTTAATTACTTTTTAACTATAACAGTTACTCATGCTTAAGGTCAAGAAAAACCTCAAATTAAAACTCGATTTTAAGAATAGTTTTAGCCATTTCTTTTTTATGGCTTTGAAGTTTTTTTGCAAGTTTGGTATCTAAAAGAGCTAATATCTCTATAGCATATAGAGCCGCATTCTTAGCCCCGGTAGCACCAATAGCCATACAAGCCACCGGAACGCCGCTTGGCATCTGGACTGTTGAAAACAAGGAGTCAATGCCCTTCAAATCCCTGGTATCCATCGGGACCCCGATGACCGGTAGAGTAGTGTGAGCCGCGATAACTCCCGCTAAATGAGCCGCCTTACCGGCTAAGGCGATAATAACTTTAATGTCCCTGCCTTTTGCTTTTTCTATATAACTGGCTGTAGCTTTTGGCGTCCTATGAGCGGATAAAACCTTCGTCTCATATTTAATTTTGAAATCCTTTAGAATTTTTTCTGCTTCACGGGCAACTTTTAAGTCAGACTTACTACCCATAATCACCGCCACATCAATCTTTTTCATAAACTTCTCCTCAATGAATGCATCATTTACGAAAGCAAAGCTGGCGTAAATGATAAACATGAATTGATCCCCCCCCCTGCGTGTTTTCGGTAGAAAACAAGGGGGGATATATATTCAAGTTGTTATCACCTCTTTTATGAAACCATCACACCAATAATTATCAGCCTTACTATGCGGACTCTTCCTGTACCTCCAATACCTCTTCATTTTTTTTGACCAGACTATCGTAAGCCGCTGCTCCAGCCGCCGCTGCCCAGGGAAGAATAAATACTACATTTATCAAATAAGGAATCAGTCCTATCAACATAAGATTAGAATCTAACTTTTGCAACCCGTAAGCAAAAGGCATTCCCAATAAGGTTAAAAGGCCTATTGCAACATATAAAACAAAAATTAGGCCTCTATAGCCTTTTGTTATCTTCTTACTATAATTCACAGACTCTATCGCGGACATCTTCTTATCCATAACCGCGTAAACACACATACCAAACATCAGAGAAAAAATTATCCCGGGTACAACGAGTAACAAAAATCCTCCTATTATAATAAGGGTAAAGAGCATCTGGGTGGTCCATGCTCTGCCAAAACACGAAAAGGCGCTAAAAAGCTCTGAGGCTTTAACCTCTTCGCCTCTTATTGCCCTCAGGAATAAAAAAGCCCATCCTACCGCTAAAACCGGTATGACTATCAAATTGCTAAGGGCCTGAATAATCGTCCCCCAATTCGATAAACCAACTACTGTAGAGCCCAAATTAACAGCGCTAAAAATCACCGACGCCCCTATAAGAGGCTTTGGTCTTTCCTTGTAAACCTGCCAGCCGCGCGAAAACCAACTCTCAACAGATAGGGAACTTTTTTCTTTCATTACCACTTCCCCTTCCTTTTTTTACATCAACTCTTTACTCTTTTTACTTGCCTACAGCCTTACATCCGATATCTTTTCTATAATACATTTTATCGAAAGATATAAGTTCAACTGCCTTATAGGCATTATTAATAGCTTGGGTTATATTATCCCCTAAGGCTGTCACTCCCAGCACTCTGCCGCCGCTGGTATAGAACTTATTACTTTCTTTTTTGGTGCCGGCATGATAAATAATTACATCTTTTTGTTTAGCGGCTTTATTTAAACCCGTAATTTCTTTTCCTTTTTCATAACATCCCGGATAACCGCCCGAAGCGATGACTACACAAATACAACTTCTCTTATCCCACTTAATTTTAATTTCATCTAATTTACCATCAACCGTTGCCTCTAAAGCTTCAAGAAAATCTGATTCTATTCTGGGTAAAACCGCCTGGGTCTCCGGATCTCCGAAACGGACATTATACTCTAAAAGCTGGAAGCCATCGTTTGTCATCATCAGCCCCGCGTAAAGAACACCTTTATAATTTATGCCTTCTTCTTTAAGCGCGTAAATGGTCGGACGAATTATATCTCTCATAATTTCGTTATATAAAGCGTCATTTATAATTGGAGCTGGCGAATATGCTCCCATGCCGCCTGTATTAGGGCCTCTATCTTCATCATAAATTTGTTTATGATCCTGGCTGCTTGCCAGAGGACAAATATTGTCTCCGTCACATAACACCAGAATAGAAACTTCTTCGCCGTAAAGACGTTCTTCGACGGTAATTCTTTTTCCGGCATCTCCAAAAGCCCTATCATGCATCATTAAATCTACAGCTTCTTTAGCCTGGCATTTGTCCGCGGCTACAACCACACCTTTGCCCGCGGCTAAACCGTCAGCTTTTATAACTTGAGGTTTATCGCATTTATCAATATAAGCCTTGGCCTTTTTAGGATCATCAAAAACCATATAGTCTGCTGTGGGAATATTGTATTTTTTACATAACTCCTTAGTAAAAACCTTACTGGCTTCTAAAGAAGCGGCTTTTTTATTAGGGCCGAATATCTTTAAGTTTTTTTCGCAAAAGAGATCAACAATACCTTCAACTAAGGGGGCTTCGGGGCCCACAATAGTCAAGTCAATTTCATTCTCAGCGGCAAAGTCAGCTAGCTTCTCTATCTCATCCGCCTTAATATTAACAACTTCAGCTATATCCTCTATTCCTCCGTTACCCGGGGCAACATAAATTTTAGATAATTTTCTACTTTGTGAAATCTTCTTAACCAAGGCGTGTTCTCTTCCGCCTGAACCAACAACTAATACTTTCATAAATCGTCTTTCTATCCTATTACAACTGATTTCTTATTTGATTTTCTGCACATGCCGATAATATAAGCCTCAGTTTGTTCTTCCTTTAAAATCCGAAGAGCCTTATCAGCTTCTTTTTTTGAAACCACAACCACCATACCTATTCCCATATTAAACGTATGGTACATTTCTTTCATTGAAGCCTTGGTTTTTTCCTTAAGCAAAGTAAAAACCTCAGATACCGGCCAACTGCTCTTAAAAATTTCGCAGGTTATCTCCTTTGGTAGTATCCTGATAATATTATCAAAAAATCCCCCTCCGGTTATATGAGCGATACCTTTAATTTTTACTTTATCTTTTAGTTTTAAGATTTGTTTTACATACAACCGGGTTGGCCTGTAAAATAACTTTTTATTAGCCTTAATATATTTTAGAGAAAAAACCTTTCTTACAAACGAATAACCGTTAGAGTGGATTCCGTTTGAAGCCAGGCCAATAACTACATCACCATTTTTTATTTTTGAACCATCTATGATTTCTTTTTTATCTACTAAGCCTACACAAAAACCAGCCGCGTCATATTCATCGTTTTCATAAAAGCCGGGCATCTGCGCCGTTTCACCGCCAAGAATAACGCAGCCGGACTCTTTACAAGCCCTGGAAATACCTTTTATAAAAGCGGTCAAATCTTTTAATTTAAGACTGCTTGAGGAAACATAATCCAGAAAAAATAAGGGCTTGGCTCCACAAGCCACCAAGTCATTAACATTCATAGCCACCAAATCAATACCCGCCGTTTCATGTTCACCTATATAAAAAGCGAGTTTTAACTTCGTCCCTACCCCATCACAACTGGCAGCTAAAACAGGTTGTTTAATTTTTTTTAAATCCAGTTGATAAAAACCTGAAAAACCCCCGATAGAACCCAAAACAGCCGGGTTATTGGTTTTGGCAAGGCTTTTAATTGAAACAATGAATTTATCCGCCTTACTGATATCGACACCTGATTTTTTATAAGTTAATGCCATCTTTGTTCCCCTATTATAAATAAGCTATAATAAATTGTCCTTAACATAATTAATCGCGTTCTTAAAAATTATATTGCCGTCAAGCGGCTTGGTATCTTTTAATCTTTGGGCTCTAGGGTTGTGATTCAAAGTTAAAAATCTTTCCGGATGCGGCATAAGACCGAAAATCCTGCCCGTCTCATCGCATATACCGGCAATATCATCCATAGAACCGTTGGGATTATCGGGATAACTCCCCGCCTCTCCCTGGGCATCTACGTATTTAAAAACAATTTGATTATTATCTTTCAAAGATTTAATGATTTCTTTGTCCGCTATGAACTTACCTTCGGCGTGAGCTATAGGCAGCTCCATTATATCCTTAATATTTTTGGTCCAAACGCAGGAACTGTCAGGATTGGCTTTTAAGTATATCCACCTATCTTCAAACTTACAACTGTCATTTAAATTCAAGGTAGTTGTTTGAGTAAAAGTATCTTTATCAGGCAAAAGTCCCGATTTAACCAATACTTGAAATCCATTACAAATACCGATCATCAACTTGCCCTCATTTATAAATTTTAAAATATAGTCTTTTAAATTGAATTTAAGCTCATTGGCTAGAATCCTGCCGGAGGCAATATCATCCCCATAAGTAAACCCGCCGGGTATAGCCAGGATATGATATGAAGATAACTTTTTCTTTTTATTTTTAAGCTGATTAATATGAACTAATTCAGCTTCAGCACCTTGCCTAATGAAAGCGTCGGCTGTTTCTCTATCGCAATTGGTCCCCGCCGCGCGTAAAACTATAACTTTAACCATTCTACCACCTTAAAGGTTTCTGCCAACTTTCTTTTAATTTAGCTATATCTTCTTTAATCACACCCTTACCGCCAATGCCGCTTATCATAAGTTCTTTTGCATTTTTAGTGATGCCAACTTTCGCGAAACATACTCCCTCAAGCGTTTTCTCAAAAGCCTCTTTTTTATCGACTGCAACTTCAACTACAAAACGGCTCATCGACTCCGAAAAAAGTAGTTTATAGTCTTTAAGGTCATCTATTTTATTAGGAACTTTCTTTAAATCGATATCGGCTCCCAAGCCGCCTCCAAAGGCCATCTCAGCTATCGCAATAACAAGGCCGCCTTCAGAACAATCGTGGATACTCTCAGCTAATCCTTTAGAGGTTGCTTTAGATAAGGTATCCATTAATAATTTATTACTTTCTATTTTACCCACAGGTAGATTAGCTCCCATGAGGCCTTTTAGCCTATAGTAGGCCGAAGCCCCTAACTCATCTTTAGTCTCACCGACAACATATATTAAGTTGCCCGCTTTTTTAAAATCTGATGAAATCGTTTTAGTTACATCATCTATAACCGCCATCGCCGAAATTAAAAGGGTGCCGGGTATGGCTCTAGTCTTACCATGATCATTATATTCATTATTTAAACTATCTTTACCTGAGATAAAAGGTGTCTGATACCCCATAGAGGCATCAAAACAACCGATAGAGGCTCGCGTCAGCCCGCCCATTTGTTCTTCATCTGTAGGCGCGCCCCAGCAGAAATTATCCAGCAAAGCCACTCTCTCCAAATTACCACCCGAGGCAACTATCTGCCTTAAAGCCTCATCAATCACATTAATCGCCATCCAGTATGGATCTAACAAACCATAATAAGGATTTATGCCGCAAGATAACAATAAACCTTTTTTGGAATTATACAGCGGCTTAATACAGGCGGCGTCATTGGGCGTATCTTTATTCTTTCCACCTAAAGGTTTTAAAACCGTTTGGGCCTGAACTTCATGATCATACTGCCTGATAATCCATTCCTTTGAAGAAATATCATAAGTGCCTAATAACTGATGCAAGGTATTAGTATAATCATCTTTTTCTTTTAGAATCGGCTCGCTTGTATCCGGTTTTCTCCAGACAGCTTTCTGCTTGAATCTAGGCATACCCTTATAAAGAAACTGTAAATCTAAATCGCAAACTTGCCGGCCTTCATAATATATTTCTACTTTTTTAGTATCCGTAAATTCACCGATAACCGTAGCCTCAACATCTTCTGAGGCAAATAATTCCAAAAGGGTATCTATTTTGCTTTTCTCAACCGCCAGGACCATTCTCTCCTGCGACTCTGAAATCCAGATTTCATCATAACTAAGGCCTTTATATTTTAAGGGAACTTTATCCAATTCAACCCTTAAACCCAACTTCTCACCCATCTCGGTTGCCGCGGACGAAAAACCTCCGGCCCCGCAGTCATTTATCGACTTATACAAATTTTTATCTCTGGCCTTTATTATAACATCGGCCATCTTCTTCTCGGTAATCGGATTACCTATCTGAACCGCCGAACTCGAAACGTCTTCCGACTCATGAGTTAATTCACCGGATGAAAATGTAGCTCCGTGAATTCCATCTCTGCCTGTTTTTCCACCTACGACCACAATCAAATCACCGTTATCAACTTTCTTAAAACATTTATCTTTAGGCATAATACCTACATTGCCGCAATAAACCAAAGGATTACCGATATAACTTTTATCAAACAAAACCGCCCCGTTGACCGTGGGAATACCCATCCTGTTTCCGTAATCTCTAACTCCGGAAACTACACCTTTAATAATTCTCTTAGGGTGCATACTGCCTTTAGGAACTTCCTCATGCGGATAATCCGGCGGGCCAAAACAAAAAACATCTGTATTGGCTATGGGCCTTGCTCCTAAACCCGTACCCAGAATATCTCTAATGACCCCGCCGACTCCCGTAGAAGCCCCACCGTAAGGCTCTAAGGCCGAGGGGTGATTGTGGGTTTCAACTTTGAAACAAACGGCGTTTTCTTCATCAAAGTCAATAATCCCCGCGTTATCTTCAAAGACAGAGACACACCAATCCTTATTTAAAAGCTCTGTGGCCCTCATAATGGTTGACTTTAATAAACCGTCAATTTCCTTACCTTCATATTCAATTAAACCTTTAAAAGCTTTATGAAAGCAGTGTTCTGACCATGTCTGGGCGATTATTTCCAATTCACAGTCGGTAGGTTTTCTGCCTAGGTTCCTGAAATACCTTTGAATCGCCTGCATCTCCTCCAGGCTCAGATACAGCTGGCCCTCTTTAGAGATTTGCGTCAGTTTTTCATCGTCAACTTCAAGCAAGTCAACTTCAATAAGTTTAAATTTATACTTAGGCAGGTCTTTCTTTAGATATGGTTCCTTAGAATATATTTCCCTATTACATCTAATATGCTGAATAAGCTTATTATACAAAACTTTCCGGGTCAAAGATTTAATTATCTTTAAGTCTAAATTAGTCTCGATTAAATATAGTTTTGCCGTCTTAACATCATCTAACTTCTCAATTCCCAGATCTTTTACGGCCTTAATAATACTGGCCTCCCACGGGTCCATGACTCCCGGGTTATAGGCTACTTCTACGGCTTTAATTGCCTGAGGAATAACTCCTGAAGTAATATTTTCCTCATTAAAAATCTGATACTGCTGGATAACTTTATCCACCAACACATTATCAACTATTTCTTTAACCTCAGTTTCTTTTAGAGAACCGTAAAGGATATATACTTCCCTGACTCTAACATTCTTTATGCCTTCAACTCTTAAATCTTTTATGCTTTTTTTCGCCGCGTCACCCTGGGCATCAAAAACACCGGATTTATTTTCAACTTCAATTCTCCAAAACATAAATACCCTCTATTATTATAAGGCACAAGTACAAAGTCACAAGTCATAAGTCACACGTCATACCCTTGCAGGGTACAAACAAAACACTAGTCACCGGAATCAAGTCACAAGTCACAAGCAAGATATACCCTAATACCCTCATGGGCACAGGCAAAATAATTGCTGTATTGGCTCATAGCTCTTGGTTCTTAGCTCGTTGTTTTTTTTGTTTCTTGCTTTTACTTAATCCTTAGAACTCACCAACAATTCATCAGCAGTGAGCGTCTTAATCCTTAATCCTGTTTTTATAATCCAACGCGTTTATAAATTTTATTAATATTTCTTAAATAATGTTTATAATCGAAAAACTTTTCTATGTCTTTAGGTTTAACATAACTCAAAAACTTCTTATCACTTAAAAGGACTTCTTTAAAAGGTACTTGTTTCTCCCAGGCGTAAAGAGCTGACTTTTGTATTAATTCATAAGCCGTTTTTCTGGTGAGGCCCTTTTCCTGAATGAGATAAAGCATTATCCTCTGAGAAAAAACTAATCCCTGGACTTTCTCTAAATTAAAGATCATCTTTTTAGAATAAACCACCAGATTATCAACTATATAAGTCATTTCACCTAAAAGATAATCCAGTAATATTGTCGCGTCAGGCAAGATAATCCTTTCGGCCGAGGAGTGGCTTATATCTCTCTCGTGCCATAAGGCCACATTATCCAAGGAGGTCTGAACATAACCTCTTAAAACCCTCACTAAACCACAAACTCTCTCACTTCTAACGGGATTTCTTTTGTGAGGCATAGAAGAAGACCCTTTCTGGCCTTCTGAAAAATACTCCTCAACTTCCAAAACGTCTGTCCTCTGTAAATTACGAATTTCCAAGGCAATCTTCTCTAAGGAGGCTCCCACTATGGCTATAGTGGTTATAAGCTGCGCGTGACGATCGCGCTGTAAGACCTGAGTTGAAATTAAAGCCGGTTTCAAACTTAACTTTTTTAATGCCCTATCCTGAATATCCGGATCCAGATGTGAAAAAGTTCCCACTGAACCGGAAATTTTTCCCACCTCGATAACTTCCTTGGCGTCATTTAAACGCTTGAGGTTTCTTTTGGCTTCTTCATAAAATAAAGCCATCTTAAAGCCAAAAGTCGTCGGCTCGGCATGGATACCGTGTGTTCTCCCGGCACAAACTGTATTTTTGTACTTTAAGGCCTTCTTTCTTAAAACTTTCATTAAAACCTTTAAGTCTTCAATTAAAACGCTACTTGCTTCTTTTAATTGCATTGCCTGGCCGGTATCAACCACATCAGTTGAAGTCAGGCCCCAGTGGATATATCTACCCTTTTTACCCACGTAACTTGAAACGTTATTTACAAAGGCGGCTACATCATGTTTGGTTATTTTCTCCAATTCTTTAATCTTGGCTGTATTAAAGCGGGCCTTTTTTTTAATAATTTTAAAATCGCTTTTAGGTATAATTCCTTTTTCAGATAGGACTTCACAAACTGCCAACTCTACATCAAGCATTTTTTGAAGCTTATTATCCTCACTCCAGATATCCTGCATTTTCTTTCGGGAATATCTTTCTATCATT
>CBDUVS010000003.1:0-21686 GCA_965370735.1 uncultured bacterium
GCGCATTACAGCCGTTATGCCTTATTACGGATATGCCAGGCAGGACAGAAAAGATCAACCCAGAGTTCCGATTACCGCTAAACTGGTTGCCGATATTTTGGCGGCGGCAGGTGCTAATAGAGTTTTGACAATGGATTTGCACGCTGAACAGATTCAGGGTTTTTTTAATATGCCAGTTGATAATTTATATGCCGTAAATACCTTTGTTAGATATTTCTCTAAAAAGGATATAAAAGATTTGTGTGTTGTTTCTCCCGATGTAGGTGGAATTAAGATGGCTCGTGCCTATGCTAAACGCCTGGGGGCAGAACTAGCAATAGTTGATAAGAGAAGAGTCAGTGATAAGCAAGCTGAGGTTATGCATATAATTGGCGATGTTAAAGGTAAAAACATCGTAATAGTCGATGATGTTATCTCAACTGCCGGAACCTTGGTTGAAGGTATTACGGCTCTCAAAGAAGAAGGCGCCAGGGATATATATGCTACTATAACCCATCCGGTTTTAGCTCCTCCGGCAATAGAAAGGATTAATAGTTCGCATCTTAAAGAGTTATTAGTGACTGATACGATTGCAATTGACAAAGCAAAGAAATGTGATAGAATAAAAGTTCTATCTGTAGCGCCGCTGTTTGCAGAAGCAATTATGCGTATTCATAAAGAGGAATCAGTGAGCGCTTTGTTTATTTAGAAATACGAGGAAAAATATTTACTGAGACAAGAAAGAGGTTTATAATATGGCAGAAATCACAATCCATGCCCAACAAAGAGAGGCAATAGGAAAAGAAGCGGCTAAACGGCTAAGGAATGCCGGTCTAGCTCCGGTTATTGTGTATAAAAAAGGTAAAATAGGTGTAAATTTAGCTATAAAATCAGTTGATCTTATTCATGCTCTACATACATCAGCCGGTGAGAACGTGATTATTAAATTAGAGTACGAGAAGGATGGAAAGAAAACCCATAAAACAGTTATTATAAAAGAGATGCAGCACCATCCTTTACGAGGCACTATTATTCATGTTGATTTTGGTGAAATCTCACTTACGCAAAGTATTCAGGTTAAGGTACCTATCCATCCGGTTGGAGAAGCTATAGGTGTTAAAAGAGATGGGGGTATTTTAGAGCACGTACTTTGGGAACTTGATATTGAATGCCTGCCTACACAGATACCCGAAAAAATTGATGTGAATGTGGATGAGTTAGAAATTGGTAACTCTATTCATGTTAGGGATCTTAAAGTAGATAATGACATAAAAATACTGACTGATCCTGAAGAAGTCGTAATGATAGTTGAACATCCTAAAGTTGAGGAAGAACCAGAAGCTGAAGAAGAGGTTTCTGAAGAGAGCACTCAGGAGCCTGAGGTCATTGGTGAGAAAGAACGAGAAGAACGCCAGAAAGAAAAAGGCGAAACCAAGGCTCAAGAGTAGTCAGAGTAATTTTTTATGAAAGCTATTATTGGCCTGGGGAATCCGGGTAAAGATTACCAGGATACACGTCACAATATAGGTTTTAAAGTAATTGATGCCATAGCCGATGATAAGGGAATATCTATAAAGAAGAATTCTTACAGTTCTTTAATCGGGATTGGTAAAATAGAGTCAGAGCAAGTTATTTTAGTGAAACCACTTACTTTTATGAATCTAAGCGGTCAAGCCGTTAAAGCGATTATTGATGTAAAGCACATTGATTTAGAGGACATTTTGATAGTTTGTGATGATGTTAATTTACCTGTAGGTAATATCCGTTTCAGGGCCAGCGGCAGTGAGGGTGGCCATAATGGATTAAAGTCCATATCAGGAGTTTTGAACACTAAGGATTATCCGCGTCTAAGAGTTGGTATAGGAAAAGATATGGCAGCAGCTAGAAGTAATTTAGTTTCTTATGTATTAGCTAGGCCGAGCAAAAAAGTGCAGGTTGAATTAGAAGCGGCAATTAGCAAAGCGAAAGATGCTGTTTATTCGTGGCTTGAAAAAGATATTAGTAATTGCATGAATTTATTTAACGAAAAAGTAAAAGATTAATATTAAATTGCAATAAAAAAGGAGGATTTTTAGGTGACTTACGAAGGTTTATTTATAATCAGACCTGATCTCGATAAAGAATCTCAGGATAAAGCTGTTGAATTTATCAAAGGAGAGATTACCAAGCGCGAGGGTCAAATAGAAAGTGCTCAGGGACCGGATAAAAAACAAATGGCTTATGATATAAAGAAATATAGCGAAGGCTTGTATTATTTGCTGAATTTTGAGGCTCCCGCAAGGACTATTGCCGAAGTAAACAACGTATATAAATTAGACAATACACTCCTTAGACACTTTATTTTGAAAAAGGAGGCATAAATGGCTAGTTTAAACAGTGTTTTTCTAATTGGTAATTTAACTAGAGATCCAGAGCTTAAGTTTATTCCCGGAGGAACGGCAGTTACTAATTTACGCATGGCTGTAAATGAACGCTACAGAGACTCAAACGGCGAGATGAAAGATATCACCTGTTTTTTGACCGTTGTTGTCTGGGGAAAGTTAGCGGAGAGCTGTAGCCAGTATTTAAGTAAGGGTAGTCCTCTATTTGCTGAAGGAACACTTCAAAGTCGATCTTGGCAGACGCAAGACGGTCAGAAAAGAAACGTACTTGAAGTTAGAGCTAAGCGTGTACAATTTTTGGGTAAAGGACAGAGTAAAAATCAGGATGATCAAGGCCAGAATTTTGATAATGTGCAAAATCAAAACAGCGATATTGCACCGGCCGATGAAGAAGTACCATTTTAGTATAATTGATGATATCTATTAGGGAGAGTTTAAAAAATGATTAAAAGAGGGTTTAGAAAAAGTTTTGGAAGAAAAAAGGTTTGTAGGTTTTGTAAAGACAAAGTGGACACTTTGGACTATAAAGATTTAAATGTATTGCAAAGTTTTACGACTGACAGAGGTAAAATAGTGCCATCTAGAATAACAGGTACCTGTGCCAAGCATCAGCGTATGCTAGCTACAGCTGTTAAAAGAGCCAGATATATGGCTTTAGTGCCTTATATAAGTAGGTCACGTTAATTTTTAACCGAAAGGTTTATGCATGAAGGTCATTTTTAAATCTAATATTGATAAAGTTGGCTTGATAGGTGAAGTTAAAGAAGTTAAGGATGGTTTTGCCAGAAATTTCTTGATTCCTAAAGGCTTAGCCGTTGAATCAAACGCTTTAAATTTAAAAAATTTAAAACAAGAACAAACTAAATTAAAGGCAAAAGAAACCAAAGATAAAGAAAAAGCTAAAATATTTGCCAAAGAACTGGAGAATCACTCATATACTATTTCTTGTAAAGCAGGTGTCGATGATAAGCTTTACGGAGCGGTAACGGCTCAAGATATATCTGACTGCATTAAGCAGGAAATTGCCGAAATTGATAAAAAGAAAATTCATCTTGAAGAAGCTATTAAAAAATTAGGTGTATATCAAATTCCAATAAAAATTTATCCAGATGTTATTGCTAATATTAAAGTCTGGGTAGTTAAGGAATAATGAAAGGGTTGAAAACCAAAGATAGCATTTTAGATAGGGTGCCGCCTCAAAGTCTTGAAGCGGAGAGGGCTGTTTTAGGTTCTATGCTAATTGAGGAATCGGCAATATTGGCTTCTATTGAGTTATTGAAAGAAGATGATTTTTACAGCAGCGCCAATAGAAAAGTCTTTTCTGTAATGTGCGGTCTCTTTTCTGAAAATAAAGCAGCTGATATCTTGATATTAACGGAAACACTAAAAAGGCAGGGTTTATTGCAAGAGGTAGGCGGCCCTGCTTATTTAACATGTTTGGCTTCTGAGGTTCCTACGGCGGCTAATGTGGAGCAATACGCAAAGATAGTAAAAGAGAAAAGCGTATTACGCAAATTGATTAATGCCTCAACTCAGATAGTCAGCGAAGGCTACAGCGATGAGCATGAAAATGTGAATAAGCTTCTCGATAAAGCAGAGAAGCTTATTTTTGATATTACTAGCCATAAAGTGGAGGCTGGTTTTATTTCGTTGAAGGATATCATTAAAGATAGTATTGAAACTATTGATAAGTTATATCAAAATAAAACTCATGTGACGGGGGTAGCTACCGGTTTAACTGACTTTGATGTTATGACTGCCGGTCTTCAAAAGTCTGATCTGGTAGTCATTGCCGGGCGTCCTTCAATGGGTAAGACATCTTTGGCTTTAAGAATGCTCGACCACGCCGCAATTAAGGGTTCTGTGCCCGTTGCTATATTTAGTCTTGAAATGTCTAAAGAGCAGCTTGTACAAAGATTGCTTTGTTCGCATGCCAGAGTTGATCTTCAGAAAGTAAGAACCGGTTATCTATCTGAGAAGAATGAATGGCCTAAACTTACAAGTGCTGCCAGCATATTGGCAGATGCGCCTATATATATTGATGATACTCCCAGTATTTCCGCTTTGGAAGTAAGAGCTAAAGCCAGAAGACTTAAATCGCAACATGATATTCAGTTAGTTATGGTTGATTATTTGCAGCTTATGGAGGCATCATCTCGCTCGGATAGCAGGCAACAGGAAATTTCTGATATTTCACGTTCACTAAAGGCATTAGCCAGAGAACTGGAAGTGCCGGTTATAGCTGTTAGTCAGTTATCGCGTGCTGTAGAATCCAGAACTGATAGAAGGCCACAGCTCTCAGACTTAAGAGAATCAGGGGCTATTGAGCAAGATGCTGACGTAGTTGCTCTTCTTTTAAGAGAAGAATATTACAGTCCTTCACCGGAAAACAAGGGTAGGGCAGAAGTTATAATTGCCAAGCAGAGAAATGGTCCTGTAGGTAATTTCTATCTTACATTCATTAAGGAATATGCGCGTTTCGAGAATTATGCCGAAAGCGGCCGTATATAATGATATAGAGTATTTGTGTAATAAAAAACCTTAATATATAGTTTACATTTAATATAGACTATGCTATCATGTAGAAAAATGAAGAAAAATTTTTTTTATATAATACTAGTGATTCTGGCATTAGTGGGGATAAAGGCTGATGTATTTGCTGAAGAAAACCTAACTGGTAAATTAGTCATTGATGTTAAAGTAGTAAATAATAAACTAATCAGCACGCCTACTATACTTTCGAAAGTCAAAACTCAAATAGGTTCTGTTTTTTCTCAGGACAAATTAAATGAGGACATAAAGAATCTGTATGCAACTGGGTATTTTACTGATATTAATGCTGACCTCCAAGATGAAGACGGAGGTGTTGTGATTAGTTTTATAGTGACTGAAAAACCTCTTTTAAAAGAGATTATCTTTAGAGGTAATCAGCATATGAAAAGCGAGAGACTTCGTAGGCTAATGGATTCCCAGATTGATCAGCCGTTAAATTATGTTCAACTAAAACAAGATGTTGATGAAATAGAAAATTTTTATATTAAAGAAGGTTATCATCTGGCTATAGTTAAAGAAGAGATTATGGTTGATAAAGATACAAATGAGGCTCGAGTTTTTGTTTTAGTAGATGAAGGCGGACGCTACAGAATTTCCAGTATTAGAGTCAACGGTAATAAAGCCATCGCTACTAAAACTATTTTAAAATCAATTCAGACTAAAAGAGACGCACTGTTTACTTCAGGGTTCTTTGATGATAGTAAGTTTAAGAGTGACATCAGAACCATTAAACAGCTTTATGCTGATAAGGGTTATGCTGATGTTGAAGTTAATTATGATGTAGAGTACGATAAAAATAAAAATACAATGACTATTCTATTGGATATTTATGAAGGCGATAAATACACAGTTGGCATGATTGAGATCAAGGGCAATGGGGTTATTGACATAAAGGCCATTGAGCTAACTCTGAAAATGAAATCCGGTTCAACTTTCACGCCTTATAAACTTGAAAATGATGTTGCCGGAATTAACGAGCTCTATTTTGAGAAAGGTTATATTTCGGCTAGGACAATTCCTGAAGTTGTTTTTAATAAAGAAAAACAGCAGATGGATATTACTTATAATATAACTGAAAATGAATTAGCCTATATTGAAAAGATTATAATACGAGGCAACGATAAGACAAAAGATATTGTTATAAGAAGAGAATTAAAGATTAAGCCGGGAGGAGTTTTTGATGGAGCCCAGCTCAAAAGAAGCAAGCAGAACCTTAATAATCTTGGTTATTTTGAAGAGATTACATATGATACTGCTCCAGGTTCAACTCCTAATAAAAAAGATTTGATTATCAACGTGAAAGAAACTAAAACGGGTCAGGTTAGCTTTGGAGCTGGATATAGCTCTGTAGATAAATTTATTGGTTTTGTGGAATTGCAGCAGCGTAATTTTGACTGGAGAAATTGGCCTACGTTCACAGGGGATGGGCAGAAATTATCTATTAGAGCAGAGCTTGGCAGCGAGAAAGAGTGTTACGATATAAGTTTCACAGAACCTTGGCTTTTCAATAAACCGATATCGTTCGGGTTCGACTTTTATAATAGATACCGTTCAAGAAATTTATACGCATTGCAGCGCTTGGGTGGAGATGTACGTCTAGGTAAAAGAATAAATGACAATATTCGCATAGGTACGATGTATAAATTAGAGCAGGTTAAGCTTGGGAACATACCTTATTGGGCCACCATGGATCATCTTCCTGATGTCTGGGAAGAAGAGGGTGAGCATACGATAAGTACGCTTCAGTTTACTCTTGTGAGAGATACGAGAGACAGTAGCTACAATCCCAAATCAGGAGGAGTTATTGATAATACGCTTGAAATCGCTGGCGGGCCTTTTGGAGGCGATAGAGATTTTGTGAAATATAGGGGCGAACTTGATTGGTACTTTACGCACTTTGAGAATTTTACATTTGAGACCAGATTGAGAGCTGGTATGGCAGATAAATATGATAATACTAATATGGTGCCAATATACGAGAGATTCTATGCTGGTGGCGCTAATACTATTCGCGGTTATAAAGAAAGACACATAGGTCCCAAAATAAGCGGTGAGCCAATCGGCGGAGATTCAATGCTAATAGGTAACCTGGAATATACTTTCCCGGTTATGAAAAATATTAAGGGAGCTGTTTTTTACGATATAGGAAATGTTTGGTCTGACATCGGAGACATGGGTAAAGACTTTAAATCTTCTGTTGGTTTAGGTGTTAGGGTTAAAACTCCTATCGGTCCGGTCAAAGTTGATTATGGCTACGGACTTGATTATGATCCGGGAGATAAAAAAGGTAGATTCCATTTCAGTATGAGCAGAGGTTTTTAAATGTTATTTTAAATACTGCACGGGGGTAATTTAATGGGCAAGACAGTTAGAACGATAGGTATCAATTTTATTATATTAACGATGTTCATATTTTTATTTGCGAATACAGTCTATGCGGAAATGAAATTTGGCTATGTTAATTTTGTAAAGGTTTTCAATAATTACAAAAAAACCATTGAAACTGAAAAAGATTTAGAGAAAAAGGGCGAAAAGAAACAAAAAGAACGTGATAGAAGGGTAACTCAGATAAGAAAGCTTAGGGATAAATTTGAGCTTGCCAGTGATACAGAAAAAGAAAAAATACAAAGTCAAATTAATGGAAAGATTAAAGAATTGCAGGCATTTGATCAGAAAGCCAGCAAGGAACTGCTCAAAGAGAAAGATGATGCTGCAAAAGAAATCATTAAAGAGTTTGATGTATTGGTAAAAGAAATAGGTAAAAAAGAAGAATATACTATAATTTTTAATGAGCGCATGATACTTTATGGACAGGACAGCTATGATTTGACTGATAGGATTTTAAACGAACTTAATAAAAGATGCAAATAAACTAAGGTGTATTTATGAAAACAACGCTTAAAGAAATTGCTAAATTAATTGATGGAACTATTATTGGTAATGAGGAGATTAATATTACTGGTATTTCGGGTATAAAAGAAGCCAAAAAAGGCGACATTACTTTTATAGCCAATTCCAAGTATATGAGTTTAATGGATGCTACGAATGCCTCAGCCATAATTACATCAAGCGATGTAGACAGCGGGCCGAAAACAATTATTAAAACCGATAACCCATCTTTGGCATTTTCCAGGTTGGTTTCTCTTTTGGCTCCCAACGAGGATAAACATCCAGAAGGCATACACTCGACAGCTATCGTCGGCAATAATGTCAAGTTAGGTAAAAATGTAGCCATTCAGGCTTATGTGGTTGTTGAAGATTATGCGGAGATAGACGACAACACCGTCCTTTACAGCGGCGTATATCTTGGGCATCACGCTAAGATAGGCAAGAATTGCATTATCTATCCCAGCGTTTCTATTAGAGAAAGAGTAACTATAGGTGATAGGGTTATTATTCACTCGGGAAGCGTTATAGGTAGTGATGGTTTTGGCTTTGCGACAGTTAAAGGTGTTCATCATAAGATACCTCAGATTGGTACTGTGGCCATTGAAGATGATGTTGAGATCGGTGCCAATGTTACTATTGATAGAGCTAGATTTGATAAAACTGTAGTTGGCCGAGGCACAAAGATAGATAATTTAGTTCAGATAGCACATAACGTAATAATCGGAGAAAATTCAATAGTTGTCGCTCAGGCTGGTATTTCAGGTAGCACCGTTATCGGTAAGGAAGTTATTTTGGCAGGTCAATCAGGGGTTGTAGGCCATGTCAATATCGGAGACGGAGCCATAGTTGCCGCGCAAGCCGGAGTAACTAAATCAGTCCCGCCTAATACAAAGGTGTCCGGTTACCCCGCCAAACCCCATAGCATCGCTAAAAGAGTCAATGCTTGTGTTCAGAGGCTGCCTGAAATGATGAAGACTATTAAAGAGCTTCAGAATCGTATTGAGGAATTGGAAAAACGCAAATAGGCTAATTTCTGCTATAAGTTAAAATATTTAGAAGGTTGGATGCGTGTGGAAAAACAAAAAACTATTGAAAAAGAAATAAGCTTTAGCGGTTATGGTATTCATACTGGCAAGAAAGTAAACGCGAAATTTAAGTCTGCTTTAGCAGACAGTGGTATAAATTTTATCAGAGTAGACTTACCGGATAAGCCTGTGGTCAAGGCGCATATTTCAAATATTATAGATCCCGCAAAGAGATTAAGAAGAACATCAATCGGGGTAAAAAAAAATGGCATAAGTGTTGAAATACATACTATCGAACATATTATGTCTGCTTTATGCGGCACCGGTATTGATAATATCATTATTGAATTAGACTCTGAAGAACTTCCCGGATTAGATGGCAGCGCCCTGGGGTTTGTAGAGTTGATTAAAAAGGCTGGTATAAAAGAGCAAGACGTTGAAAAAGAATATTTTATACCCAGAATACCTATCTGGCTGGAAGAAAAAGACCGGTCTTTGATTTTGCTGCCTCATGATTCATTTGAGGTTTCCTACACCCTAAGCTATGAAAATCCTCTTTTAAACTCTCAGTTTATGAGTATCAATATTGACTCAGAAGTGTTCGAGAAAGAGATTGCCCCAGCTAGAACATTTTGCCTAAATGAAGAAGTCGAGGTTTTAAAAAAGATGGGCCTCGGAAAGGGAGCCAATTACGAAAATACTATCGTCATTGGCAAAGATGGTATTATAAATAATAAATTAAGATTTAATAATGAGTTTGTGCGTCATAAAATTGTCGACCTTATGGGTGATTTATATCTTTTGGGAAAACCAATAAAAGGTAAGATTATAGCTTTAAAAAGTGGGCATTCACTTAATATTAAATTATCGGAGCGAATGTTCAGGTATGTAAAGAAAATGAAGGAAGCGGGCATTAAATCACCGTCGGTATTTTCTGGCGTGGTGCCGCTTAACATAACTGATATCCAGAACATTTTACCTCATCGCTACCCATTTTTATTGATTGATAAAATAATTGAATTAGAAGAAGATAAGCGAGCGCTTGGTGTAAAAAATGTAACCATGAATGAGTATTTTTTTAGAGGACATTTTCCGGGCCGGCCAATCATGCCCGGGGTTTTAATTGTTGAGGCCATGGCTCAGGTTGCCGGAGTATTGCTTTTAAGCAAATCATCTAACGCTAGTAAAATAGCTTATTTCATGAGTATGGATAATGTTAAATTTAGAAAAACAGTTGTTCCGGGAGATCAGTTATTGCTTGAAGTGGAAATCGTTAAGCTTAAGTCTAAAACGGGTCAGGTTCGTGCGACGGCTTCTGTAGATGGAAATATAGTTTCTGAAGCCGATCTAAGGTTTAGTTTAATTAAGGCGTAAAAGATGAATATTCATCCAACAGCATTAGTTCATCCGAAAGCGGAGTTGGGCGAAGGAGTAAGAATAGGGCCCTACAGCATTATAGAAGAACACGTTAAGGTGGGGGATAACAGTGTTATTGGAGCTCATTGCTTTATTACGGGCTATACGACTATAGGAAAAAATTGTAGTTTTTACACCGGTGGCATCATAGGTTCGGCTCCTCAAGATTTAAAATACAAAAATAGAGTTACATATCTCGAAATAGGAGATAGTAATATTTTTAGAGAATATGTAACTATTAATCTTGCCACGAAAGAGGGTCATAAGACCGTTATCGGCGACAACAATCTCTTAATGGCTTATTGCCATATAGCTCACGATTGTAATCTAGGTAATAATATCATAATTGCTAATTGCGGAACTTTAGCTGGTTTTGTTGAAATAGAAGACAGGGTTGTTATCGGTGGTTTATCGGCGATACATCAGTTTACGCGCATGGGTACTTTTGCCATGGTCGGCGGCTGTTCAAAAATAGTGCAGGACGTCTTACCGTATTCGTTAGTTGACGGACATCCCGCGAAAACAAAAGGTCTTAATGTAATAGGACTAAGGAGAGGCAATATCCCTCCTGACATTAGAAATGATTTAAAGAAGGCCTTTAAAATTTTAACAAAATCTCAACTAACAACATTCCACGCGTTAGGTCTCATTCAAAAAGAAATAAAAAAATCTCCTCAAATAATCCACTTGGCTAGTTTCATCAAAAAATCAAAAAGAGGGTTTTGTAGTTAATGAAACAATTAGGACTTATCGCGGGTAATGGAAATTTTCCGATTATGGCGTCTATTTCTGCTAAGAAGCAAGGTATAGATATTATTGCCGTCGCTTTTTTAGGTGAAACTTCCAGGGAACTTGCCAAACATGTGACTAAAATTCACTGGATTCGCATCGGAGAACTTGGCAAGCTTTTTCATATTTTAAAGAGTGAAAATATAACCGAGGCGATACTGGCTGGTCAAATAAGAGCGGTGCATTTATTTAAGCCTTGGCTAAAAAAAGATAAAATTATTAAAAGTATATTAAAAAGGGTAAAGGATAAAAGGGGCGATTCTTTGTTAAATGCCTTAGCGGCAGAACTGGACAAGAGGAACATAAGGCTGCTGGATTCATCTTTTTTACTGAAGGAATTTTTAGCTTCTGAGGGGCTATTAACTAAAAGAAAACCAACTGATAACGAGTTGGCTGATATTAAATTCGCGAAAAAAATTGCTAAAGAGATTGCTCGTCTTAGCATAGGCCAGACTATTGTCGTCAAGAATAAAGCCATATTGGCCGTAGAATCAATTGAAGGCACAGACGCGGCCATAAAAAGAGCGGCTAAATTAGGTGGTTCTCAAGCGGTGGTTGTAAAGGTTTCAAAACCCAATCATGATATGCGCTTTGATATTCCAGTCATTGGTTTAAAAACTCTTAAAACACTTAAAAGGTGCAAGGTTAAAGTTATCGCTATTGAAGCTCAAAAGACGCTTTTAATTGATAAGGAAGAATTAATAAATCAAGCCAATAAGTTAGGAATTACCGTACTGGCTTTTGGGGCTTGATAAAAAAGTTAGAATATATTCTGCTGTTCTTTGGCTAGCACCGGGAGTACCTAGAGCATTTTTTACCAGTTTTAAATCAGATTTAATTTCATTAATTTTTTTACTGTCGTTCAGTAAGTCTAGTACATAAGTAGCAATCTTTTTACCATTGGCCTCGTACTGCAAAAACTCAGGCACAATTTTTTTACCAGCGACAATGTTTACCAAACCGATATGTGGTATTTTTATCAAATTTTTTATAAGTAACCAGCTTAAAAAACTGATTTTATATATAACCAGCATTGGTATTTGCAAAATAGCTGTCTCGAGGGTTGCTGTTCCAGAACAAACCATCGCAAAATCAGAAATGCTTAAGAGGTCATAAGTATCAGATTCAATTAATCTCACCGGTAGATTTTCTATATCCATAATCTTTTCATAAATTTGATTGCTTAAATTCGGTGATTTTATAATTAGGAATTGAGTGTTTTTATTTTTGTTATATATTATAAAAATGCTTTTAAGCATAACCGGTAAAATGCGATTTACTTCATTGATTCTTGAACCGGGCAGGAGAGAAATTATTTTCTTTGATTTATCTATGTTGTGATTCTGAATAATACTTTCTTTGTAATCATTAGTTTTAACTATGTCTATTAGGGGATGACCATTGAAAGAGACATTCATGCCGTTTTCTTTGTATAGAGATTCTTCAAATTTAAAAACCACGATCATAACATCGACGATTTTTTTAATAAGTTGAATTCTTCTTTTGCCCCAAGCCCAGACTTGGGGGCTAATGTAATATATGACTGGAATATTTCTTTTTTTTATCTGGGCTGCTATTTTGAGATTGAATCCCGGATAATCAATTAAGATTACTGCGTCAGGTTTGATTTGTTCAATTTTATTAAGGGCCAGGTTGAAGGCGGCTTTAAAGCGTTTAAGGTTTTTTATAACTTCAGCAAAACCTATGACAGCTACATCGGTTAAGTCCTCAAATATTTCAGCACCTGCTTTTTTCATTTGAGGTCCACCGATGCCACAAGTTTCAATTGTGGAGTCTATGGCCAGTAAATTGTTAATCAAGTGAGCTCCGTGGAGGTCACCAGAAGATTCGCCAGCAATAAAAAATAATTTTTTAGCCATATTATTTATGAATTTTTTTTACAATATCTAAAGCCACTTTAAGGGCTGCGGTTGCTTCTTCTCCGGAAACGAGAGGCCTTTTACTTGATCGCACACAGGTTATAAATGATTTCAATTCCTCATTTAAAGAATCTTGTTTTTCAATATTAATGCTTTGTTTATGGATTGACTTCTTTTTTTTCTGATAGATGTTGGCTTCCTGATTTACATAATCCAGTGAGATGTAAGCGTCTTTCTGGAATATCCTGATTTTTCGGACTCTTTCTTGAGATATGCGGCTGGCAGTTATATTGCAGACGGTTCCGCTTTTAAAAACAAGGCGAACATTAGCTATATCTTCATGGTTGGAAAGCACTTTAACGCCTACAGCTTCGCATTTTTTTATATCGGATTTTACCAGGTGTAGTATTATATCAATATCGTGAATCATTAAATCTAAAACAACACCGACATCAATTCCCCTAGGCTGAAATGATCCCAATCGGTGGCACTCTATGAATTGAGGGCGATATATAATTTTTTTGAGCGCTCTAACAGCGGAATTAAAGCGCTCTATATGGCCAACTTGCATCAAAACTCGGTGCTTTTTGGCTAAATGAATCAATTCTACGGCTTGTTTAAGGTTTTCGGTAATTGGTTTTTCAATCAGGATGTGAATCTTGGCTTGAATTAAAGCTTTGGCTATTTTATAATGCTCTTTTGTGGGAACAGCGATGCTGGCCGCATCAATTTTGCCCAAAAGGGACTTATAATCATAATAAGCATTTGTTTTATAAATGGCTGCGATCTCATCGGACCGTTTTACATTGATGTCGCAAACACCGATTAATTCCAGGCTTTTAAAGGATTTATATACTTTCGTATGGTATTGGCCTAAATGCCCAACTCCAATCACAGCTATCTTTATCTTTTTCATAGTTTCTACTCCACTCGTAGAATTATAACACTTTATAGACACTTGAGCAAGTAAATAACTAATTTGCAAAAACTTACATAATAAAATTTAGCTCGACAATAAAATTACCCTGTGATAAAATATTCTCAATATGAAAAAGTTTGAAGATTATAAAAAATTACTTCATTTTATAAAGCCGCATAGTGTCCTTTTCATGATTTCGGTTTTTTTTATGTTGTTAACGCAGCTGATTGAAAAAGTGGCATCTGTAGGAGTAATTATACCTTTTATCACCATCCTCATTGCTGGAAATAAAATAAATATTCCGGATAGTATACATTTACCACTATTTTTAAATGAGCATTTAAGGCAGATGATTGAATATGTAAATTCAATTGACAGATTAACTCTCCTGGGATGGCTGGTTATCTGTATAGCTGTCGCCTACTTTTTTAAAGAAATTTTTACCATTTTACATAGTTTTATACTAAGTAAATTGAGTCTTAAAGTCGTTAAAGATATCAAAAAAAAGTTATATGAAAAGCTATTAAGCCTATCTTTGGATTTCTATAGTGAAAACAGAGCAGGTCAATTAGTTTCAAAGATAACCTATGATGCAGGAGTAGTCCAAAATGCGGTGGCCGAAGGCTTGCGGGATTTAATATATTCTAGTATAGAACTTTTAGTTTTAATAACCTTAACCGTAATTTTAATTATAGCATTTGCTATTCCATGGACATTAATATTTATGATGTTGATAATTATGCCGGCTATAGTTTATCCAGTTACCAGAATAGGTAAGAAGCTCAGATCAATAAGTACTGCTGCTCAGAATAAAATGGCTGACATGAATTCTATCCTTTATGAAACTTTCTCAGGCATTAGAATTGTAAAGGCCTTTGATATGGCTTCGTATGAAGGAAAGAGATTCAATGAGGTAAATGAGGATTTCTATAAAATAATGCTTAGGTCTGTCAAAAGGTTAGTTTGCATAAGCCCTATCTCTGAGTATGTGGCGATATTGGCCGGTGTGAGTGTTATCTACTTTGGAGGTAAGCTGATGATATCCGGCGACCTTGATCCAGGTGCTTTTACGGCTTTTGTGGGATTATTGTTGCAAATGATAGCTCCCTTTAAAAAGTTAAGCAAGGTTCACGGTATTAATCAGCAGGCTTTGGCTGCTTCAACCAGAATATATGAAATATTGGAAACTGAACCGAGCATTCAGGATATATCACAGCCTAAAAAATTATCTTCATTTAAGAGTAAAATTGTTTTTTCCAATGTCAGCTTCAAATACCATAATAACGAGATACTCAAAGATATTAACTTAGAAATTAAAAAGGGAGACATCATTGCTATTGTTGGTAAAAGTGGTGTCGGTAAAACTACTCTGGTTAATTTAATTCCTCGTTTTTATGATGTTAGTAAGGGTTCGCTTGAAATTGATAATGTTAACCTGAAGGATTTAAGTGTGGCCTCACTTAGAAAAGGCATTGCTATGGTTACCCAGGAGACTATACTTTTTAATGATACGGTAAAGGCCAATATCTGTTATGGTAGCCGTCAGGCCAAAATGCAAGATATAGAAAAGGCGGCAAGGATTGCAAATGCGCATGCTTTTATTAATGAGTTACCCAATAAATATGACACTATAATCGGAGATAGAGGTTTTAAGTTATCTGGAGGTGAAAAACAGCGTTTGGCCATGGCCAGAGCTATATTAAAGAACCCACCTATTCTTATTTTAGATGAAGCTACCTCACAATTAGATAGTGAGAGCGAAAAATTGGTACAGGAAGCTCTTGATCACCTGATTGAAGGCAGAACAGTATTTATTATTGCTCACAGGTTATCCACGATTAAACATGCTAATAAAATTGTGGTGTTAGATAAAGGGAAAATAGCCGAAGTTGGCACCCATGAAGAACTTATGAAGAATGCGAGTTATTATAAGAGGCTTCATGATTTACAGTTTATTGATAGTTGAAAAAAAGCTTGCATTGAAATAAAATTATGTTATAATTACTCTCTATTGTATTTTATGGATTTAAACACAAGGAGGAATGCGTGTAGTGGCGACAGAACTAATAAAACAATTTTTAGAAGCCGGTTTACATTTTGGGCATCAAACTAAACGCTGGAACCCCAAAATGGCGAAGTTCATATACGGTGAGCGCAACGGAATTTACATAATTAATTTAAAATTAACCACTAATCTCTTAAATGAGGCCAAAAGTTTTCTGAAGGATGTGGCTTCGGCAGGTGATTATGTTTTATTCGTAGGTACCAAAAAGCAGGCTCAGAATATAGTTCACCAGGAAGCTCAGCGGTGCGGAATGTTTTACGTCAATAATCGTTGGTTGGGTGGTATGTTAACCAATTTTGAGACCATCAAAAAAAGCATAAAACGTCTTTATGAAATTAGAAGCATGAAAGAAAACGGCGTTTTTGATAAATTGACTAAAAAAGAAATTGCTTCATTAAATCAAGAACTTGAAAAACTCACAAAGAATTTATGCGGTATTTTAAAAATGAGTAAATTGCCGGGAGCCATTTTTGTAGTTGATCCCAAAAGAGAATGTTTAGCTATTAAAGAAGCTAAAAAGCTTAATATACCTGTTGTAGCTTTAATTGATACTAACTGTGATCCTGATGGAATTGATTTTCCTGTTCCTGGAAACGATGATGCTATTAGATCTATTAAACTAGTTAGCTCTATATTAACTGATGGTATTATTGAAGGAAGACAGGAATACTTAGAGCAGGAGGAAATTCACAGGCTAAAAGAAGAAGAAGAAAAGAAAGCAGCTGAAGCACAGCAGGAAGTTTCGAAAGTCGATAAAAAAGGCCTAAAAAAGACGGAGAGCAAAAAACGAGATAAAAAAAGCGATACAAAAAAAGTAACAACTAAAAATAAAAAAGAGGCAGCAGGAGACAAGAGATAGTTATGACAGAAAAGATTAGACAACTGCGACAAATGACGGGCGCTGGAATAATGGAATGCAAGACTGCTTTAAACGAGACCCAAGGAAATATTGAAAAAGCGCTTGAAGCTTTAAGGAAAAAGGGCATCATGACGGCTCGTAAAAAAGCTAATAGAGTTGCCAGAGAAGGGCGCGTTGAAGGTTATATCCATTCAAATGCTAAAATAGGTGTTTTGGTTGAAGTTAACTGTGAGACTGATTTTGTAGCTAAGTGTGACGATTTTAAGCAGTTTACTAAAGATGTTGCCATACAGATAGCGGCTACTAATCCACTTTATTTAAAAAGAGAAGATGTTCCAGCTGAGGTTATTGATAAAGAAAGAGAGATTATAAGGTCTCAAATTAAAGATAAGCCTGATAATGTGCTTGAGAAAATTATTGATGGCAAAATAGATAAATATTTACAGGAAACATGTTTATTGGAGCAGCCTTTTGTTAAGGATGATAAAATTAAGATTAAAGATTATCTGAATCAAATGGTAGGAAAAATAAGAGAGAATATAGTTATAAAAAGATTTATTAGGTTTTCACTAGGTGAAAAACTAAATCAAGATAATGGCGAAGAATAGTACATCTGTTTTTAAGAGAGTTCTTCTGAAGATCAGCGGAGAGTCGCTGCAGGGGTCTAAAGGATATGGTATAGATTCCGGTAGTATTAAATCTATAGCAAAGCAAATCAAAGAAGTAAATAACCTTGGTGTTGATATTGCTGTTGTGATAGGTGCGGGAAACATTTTTAGAGGTATATCTGATTCAAAAAAAGAAGGAATAGACCGCTCAACAGCTGATTATATGGGGATGTTAGCAACAGTTATAAACGGTTTAGCTCTTCAGGATAGTTTGGAAAAAATTGGTGTGGCTACCAGAGTTTTAACAGCCATTGAAATGAAGGAGTTGGCCGAGCCTTATATCAGGAGAAGGGCCATACGGCATCTCGAAAAGAATAGGGTAATTATTTTTGTAGCCGGTACAGGTAATCCGTATTTTACAACGGATACGGCAGCTGCTTTGAGAGCGATTGAAATTGGAGCTGACGCGATATTAAAGGCCACAAAAGTTGACGGTGTATATACCAGTGATCCCAAAAAGAATAAAAAAGCTAAAAAAATTAAATCTTTGACTTATATGGAATTTTTTGAACAAGAACTTAAAGTTATGGATTTAACAGCAGTTAGTCTTTGCATGGATAATAAATTGCAAATAATAGTTTTTAATCTGCTTAAAAAGGGCAATATCAAGCGGGTTATAACTGGTAGTAAAATAGGAACTATTATTAAGTAGGAGTTAATTAATGGCTAATGAAATCATAAGAGATACAGAAGCAAAAATGAAAAAGAGCGTAGAAGTAACTCAAGTTGAATTTTCTTCGGTGCATACCGGTAGAGCTTCTAAGTCATTAGTAGAAAACTTAAAGGTGGATTATTATGGAAATCCGACACCATTAAAACAGTTAGCTAATATTTCCATACCTGAGGCGCGACTTATAATAATCCAACCTTGGGATCCGGCTTCAATGGAAGCTATAGAAAAAGCAATATTTAAGTCAGACATTGGTCTTACCCCCAACAATGATGGTAAAGTAATAAGGATAAATATCTCGCAACTGACACAAGAGCGAAGAGAAAGCCTGATAAAGGTCGTTAGAAATATGGCTGAAGAAGGTAGGGTTGCTATTCGCGCAGTCAGGCGAGATGCAAATGAAAAAATAAAGAAATCAAAGAGCTCTGGTGAAATTTCTGAGGATGAGGAATTCGGTCGTCATGAAAATACACAGAAGCTCACCGATAAATACATCAAAGAGATTGATGATTTGCTTGAGAAAAAGCAGGTCGAGATAAGAGAAATTTAGTGGGCCGCTAGCTCATCCGGTAGAGCACCGCCCTTTTAAGGCGGGTGTGCCAGGTTCAAGTCCTGGGCGGCTCACCAGCTTAAAAAATAACCAGTCGTCCCCATCGTCTAGCCAGGTCTAGGACATCGGATTTTCGATCCGACAGCAGGGGTTCAAATCCCCTTGGGGACGCCAAATTATTTATATCTCATGTGCGGAATAGTAGGTTATGTAGGAAAAAAAGAAGTTGTACCTATACTTATAGATGGTTTACGCCGTCTTGAGTATAGAGGTTATGATTCGGCTGGCATTGCTTTGTTAGACAAAGACAACCTAACAGTTGCAAAAAGTAAAGGCAAGGTTGAGTTTCTGGATAATTCTGTAAATCGCAGCCACTATTCAGGAACTGTGGGTATCGGTCATACACGTTGGGCAACACATGGTGAACCCTCCATAACTAACGCGCATCCTCACACAGATTGCACTAAAAGTATTGCCGTAGTTCATAATGGAATTATTGAAAATTACCTTGAGTTAAAAGAAAAACTTATTAAAGAAGGCCATAAATTCAGAAGTAAAACCGATTCTGAAGTCATTGCCCATCTTATTGAAAAGTATTATAAGGGCAACCTAGAAAAAGCAGTTCTTTCGTCAATAAAAAAACTCAAAGGTTCATATGCGATTGCTGTAATTGCTAAAGATGAAGCTCACAAAGTTGTTGTTGCCAAGTGCGGCAGCCCTTTAATCATTGGCATTGGAAAAGAAGAGAACTTTGTAGCTAGTGACGTACCGGCTATATTGACGCATACCAGGAAAGTTATATATCTTCACGACTATGATGTAGCTGTCCTGAGTGAGAAGAAAGTTCAGATAAAAAATATTAAAGGTAAGTACATTAATCGTAGAATTGAAAAAATAACTTGGGATATTAATGCGGCTGAAAAAGGCGGTTATTCCCATTTTATGCTTAAGGAAATAGAAGAGCAGGCTGATGTAATTTCGCACATAATAAAAAGGCGCATTGACGATAAAAGAAGAATATTTTTTGATGAGCTGAAGCTTAATAAAAATGACTTTAAATCTACAAAGAAGATAACTATTATTGCTTGCGGTACAGCCTGGCATGCCGGTTTAATTGGTAAGTATTTGATAGAGAAGCATGCTCGTATCCCGGTTGAAGTTGACATATCTAGTGAATATCGTTACAGAAAACCACCATCAATAAAAAATGAGTTAGTTATTGCCGTAAGCCAGTCAGGTGAGACAGCTGATACTTTAGCGGCATTAAGGTTAGCTCGCCATAATAAACTCAAAGTTATTACTATTTGTAATGTAGTGGGTTCTTCTATGGTTAGAGAATCTGACAGCGTTATTTATACTCATGCCGGTCCGGAAATCGGGGTTGCCTCAACTAAGGCCTATACGGCTCAGGTTTCCATATTTTACTTATTAGCTATCCACTTAGCTTTTTTAAGAGGTATTATAGGGCGCAATACAGAGTATAAGTTAGTTAAAGAATTTGAAGAACTTCCAAAGCTTATTACTAGGGTTTTAAATAACAAAAAGGATATTGAGGATTGTGCTGAGAAGTATAAGCAGGCTAACAGCTTTTTATATTTAGGCCGCAATATTAATTATCCGACTGCCCTTGAGGGGGCTTTAAAGTTAAAAGAAATTTCATATATTCATGCTGAAGGTTGTAGTGCCGGCGAGATGAAGCACGGTCCTATAGCTTTAGTAGATGAGAAGCTTCCGACAGTATGCATTGTACCAAAATCTGTAACTTATGAAAAAATGCTTTCAAATATCCAGGAACTTAAAGCCAGATGCGGCATTGTAATCAGTATAGCCACCGAAAGAGATAGCATTATAAAGAAACATTCGGATTGCGTGATACATATTCCTAAGGTTGGTGAGGATTTGAGCTGCATTTTAGCTGCCATACCGTTGCAATTGTTGGCGTATTATATGGCTGTTGCCAGGGGGTGTGATGTTGATAAACCCAGGAATTTGGCAAAAAGCGTAACTGTAGAATAGTATTTGACATAGAATTATTTGTATGTTTAAATAATAATTCATATACGACGGGCGGTTAGCTCAGTTGGAAGAGCGCGTGACTTACATTCACGAGGTCATAGGTTCGAGCCCTATACTGCCCACCATCTGATATAACTTAAGGTTATATTTAATGTAAAAATGTCTTACATGGGGATGTCGTCTAGCTAGGATAAGACCCCGGACTGTCGATCCGGTGATCGCGGGTTCGAATCCCGTCGTCCCCGCCATAAAAATAGCGTAAAGCGGATAGAGAAAACAAAAATTTTTCTTATACGCTATACGCTAAACATTAACTATGCCGCGATAGCTCAGTTGGTAGAGCGCGGGACTGAAAATCCCGGCGTCGGCGGTTCAATTCCGTCTCGCGGCACCATTTATTATCTGGCCATAAAAGCTTGATTAAGATGAGCTTTTTTGCCGATGTAGCTCAACGGTAGAGCAAGCGCTTCGTAAGCGCTAGGTTGGAGGTTCAATTCCTCTCATCGGCTCGTATTATATGGATACTTTTAAATGAATTCAATTCTGAAAGTTTTGAAAAATGAAAACTTTCTCTTCCTCTGGGTAGGGCAGTTGATTCCATAGATTGGTGAATGTTTTATTGTTACGGCTTTAACCAATTTAGTCTAGGGCAAATTTAACGCTTCTACTACCTGCTCACAATAAACTTATTTTCATAATTGATTAAATCTAAAGCCGGCTTTTTTCAAGGCGGGTCTTATAGTTTTCATCTGGGGCGGGACATTTTCTCCAATAGTTATTGATTTCTATACGCTATTACATAAGGATGTGCCAAATATGTTAAAGGGTAAGATGTTTAGTGCTATCGAGATGTTTATCCACAGCGGTTTTTTACTTTTTATGTTTATTTGTCTTTGTTGGCTAATATTCTTCAGCCTGGGCTGATTATTATGTATGTGGGGGTAGTTTTCGTGTGTTTGGACTTATTTAGCCTATATAGAATGCCTATTGACAACAAGAAGTCAAACTGTTAACATACTTACATAAC
>CBDUVS010000004.1:0-20703 GCA_965370735.1 uncultured bacterium
TCGAATTTGGTCATTGGTTATTATTTGGTTATTGTCTCTTGTAACTTGTATCTTGTTTGTATTTTGCCTGTGCCCGAAAGGATATGACTTACTTGTGCCCCTTAAGGGTATGACTTGTGTCTTTGCGCTAGAAGTGAGCAGGTGCGAACGTTTTTAAATAAGAAAGAAATATAAGCACTATGGAACATTCAGATTTTGTTCACCTGCACAACCATACCCTCTTTAGTCTTCTGGACGGCGCTTCTCACCTAAAAGACATAATGGAGGCAGCCCATAAATATAAAATGCCTGCCGTAACCATTACAGATCATGGGAACATGTTTGGCGCCATAGAATTCTATCTGCAGGCAGTTAACTATGGCCTCAAGCCCATAATCGGAGTGGAAATATACCTTGCCCCCGGCTCTCGCTTTGATAAGACAGCGCGACTGGGAAAAGATACCGCAAACCATTTAATTCTCTTAGCAAAAAACGAAGAAGGTTATAAAAACCTTATGAAATTGGTTTCTATCGGCTATCTCGAAGGCTTCTATTACAAACCGCGAGTTGATATTGAATCCCTAAAAACCCATTCCAAGGGCCTGATAGCATTAAGCGGTTGCCTAAAGGGAAGGTTGCCACGGCTACTCATGACAAATAATCAGGATGAAGCAAAAAAATTCGCTACTGATTTATATGAAATATTTGAAGGTGATTTCTATCTTGAGCTTCAAGATCACGGCATGCGGGAACAGAAAGAATTAAACCATCAACTTATTAAACTCTCCAAAGAATTAAATATTCCATTGGTAGCCACTAATGATGTTCATTATATTAAAAAAGAACATGCTCGGGCTCACGAAGCTTTACTTTGCCTACAGACTCAAACAACCCTTGATGATCCTAATCACATGCGGCTCCAAACAGATGAATTTTACTTTAAAAGCCCGGAGGAGATGAAAAAAATATTCAAAGAAGTCCCTGAAGCCATCAAAAACACTATGGAAATAACTAAAAAGTGTAACCTGGAACTAACTTTTGATAAAGATTACCTGCCAAAATTTAAGCCTCCCGACGGCATAACTAACGACAAGTACCTGAATCAGCTTTGCTATGAAGGGGCAATAAAGAAATTTCATATCATTTCCGATGAACTCAAAAAAAGATTAGACTACGAATTAAATATTATTGAAAAATCCGGTTTCACAAGTTATTTTCTTATGGTTTGGGACTTTGTTAAGTTTGCTAAAAGTCAAAATATAACGGTCGGCCCCGGAAGAGGTTCGGTAGGCGGAAGCGCTGTGGCTTATTCGTTAGACATAACCAACATTGATCCCATAAAACATGATTTAATTTTTGAAAGATTCCTTAATCCCGAAAGAATAAGCATGCCTGATATTGATATCGACTTCTCTGATGAACGCCGGCAAGAAGTTATTGATTATGTCACTAATAAGTATGGCAAGCAAAATGTAGCCCAGATTATAACTTTCGGAACCATGGCCGCTCGAGCTGTAATTCGCGATGTTGCCCGTGTAATGGATTTTACCTACGCGGAAGCTGATAAGTTAGCTAAGCTAATACCCTCAGACCCTAAAATGACACTAACAAAGGCATTAAAGATAGAACCGGAATTAAATAATCTCTATAAAAATGATGAAAGAATTGCCCGATTAATTGATACTTCAAAAATCCTTGAAGGCTTAAAAAGGCACGCTTCAATGCACGCGGCCGGTGTCGTTATTTCTGAAGACGAATTAACTAACCACGTACCTCTCTTTAAAACAAGTGAAGGCCAGATAACTACCGGTTACGACATGGAGTCGCTCAAAAAAATCGGCTTGGTCAAAATGGATTTTCTGGGATTAAAAACGTTGACGGTTATCGAAAAAACCTGCAAGATTATAAAAAGGGCAGAAGGGGTGGATATTGATATTAACAATTTACCCCCGGATGATAAGAAAACATTCAAACTTCTAAGTGACTCAAAATCTTTAGGTGTATTCCAGCTTGAAAGCAGCGGCATGCGCGACTTGCTTAGAAAACTTAAACCTGAAGCTTTTGATGATGTCGTTGCTTTGCTTGCCCTTTATAGGCCGGGCCCGCTAGGTAGCGGCTTAGTTGATGATTTCATTCATCGAAAGCACGGTAAGGCGCCAACAAAATACCTACATCCAAAATTAAAACCCATATTAGAAGAAACTTACGGAATCCTCTTACATCAAGATCAAATTATGGTTATGGGTATTGAGTTAGCGGGTTTTTCTCTTGCTCAGGCGGATATTTTAATGAGAGCTATCAGCAAAAAAAAACCGGAACAAATGGAACAGCTTCACGGTGACTTTATTATCGGTGCTGTAAAGAGAGGAATTAGCGAAAAGATAGCCGAAGACATATTTACTCTTATCTCACACTTTACAGGATACGGATTTAACAAAGCCCATACAACATGCTACGCGGCTATAGCCTACCAAACGGCATATCTTAAGGCAAATTACCCTATAGAATTCCTTGCGGCCATTCTAACAAGTGAAAAGGGCAACGCGGATAAAATTGCTCTATATATAGAAGACGCTAAAAGCTTTAAAATAGAAATACTGCCTCCGGACGTCAATGAAAGCTTTGCTGAATTTACTGTCGTAAAAGATACTAATTCTATAAGATTCGGATTATCCGCTGTAAAAAACGTAGGGCAGGGAGCTATCGACTCAATTGTAAAGGCTAGAATAAAAGGGAGTAAGTTTACTTCTTTGTATGATTTTGCCACTCGCATTGATACACGGTTGGTTAATCACCGAGTTATCGAAAGCCTTATTAAATGCGGTGCCTTTAGCAGCTTTCATCTAAAGCGCTCACAACTAATGTCTATTTTAGATAAAACACTAGAAGCCGCAAATAGTTTCCATAAAGATAAAGCGTCGGGGCAAATGTCTTTCTTGAGTGATTTAGATAGCCAAAACGGGTTTAAGAACACTTTCATAAATATACCGGACATAGAAGAATGGGCCGAAAACCAAATCCTAACCTACGAAAAACAATATCTTGGATTTTATATTACAGGACACCCCTTGGCCCAATATGCCAACTCGCTAAAATTCTTTTCAAAATTATCTGTTTCTCAGCTTAAAGAAGGTACCGATGGCCAGGAAATCTCCATTGCGGGAGTTATTGCTAAAATTCGCAAAACCGTAACTAAGAGAAAAGGTGAGAGAATGGCTATATTGCAGCTTGAAGATCTTACCGGACAAACTGATGTCTTGGTCTTCCCTAAGGCTTATATTAAATCAAGTGAGGCAATTACCATTGACGCGATTGTACTTATAAAAGGCCGCTTGAATCTCAAAGAAGAAAGCCCTAAAATTATTGCCGATGAAATTATGCCCATTAAAGAAGCTAGAAAAAAATACACCTCTGCTATAGAAGTCAGCCTTTACACAGCCGGATTAGAAGAAAACACCCTAAAGTCCTTAAAGGGCGTATTTGCGCTACACCCCGGAAAAACCCCAGTCTATCTTAACTTCATAGAACCTAATGGTAAAAAGCAGAAAATGCTCATCAAAAATGATATAAAAGTCATGGCCGAAGAGGCCCTATTGGAAGAAATTGAGAAAATCCTCGGCCAAGACGCGGTAACTATTCAAGTTTACCCTTGACATTTTTGTTTTTATTATGTATTATTACTCTTAGAAACAAAAGAAGTTATAAAAATTAAAGGGGGCAAGATATGACCAAAAAGGACATAGTATTAAAGATTGCCAACGAAACCAAAATTAAGCAAATTGATGTCAAGAAGGTTGTTCAAAAAACTCTTGAATGCATAATAGAAAATCTTCAAGAAGGCAAAAAGGTTGAATTAAGAAATTTTGGAGTTTTTAAAATCAAACAGCGTCGAGGTAGAACCGGCAGAAACCCCAGGACGGGTGAGGTAGTTCCTGTGCCTCCAAAAAAAGTTGTGGTTTTTAAGCCCGGTTTGGTAATGAAAAAGAAAATAAAATAATCCTTTGTTTTCTCCAAGGGCACCTTTTAAAGTTAGAGTGCTTTTAAAAATAACGTCACAGTTTGATATGCCCCAAACACAAACCTCTTGGGGCTATTTGTTTATAACATATGAAAATTAAATCCCTTAAAGGAACCAACGATATTCTTCCCTCAGAAATCAAGAAATGGCGACTTCTTGAGAGCATCTGCCATACTCTCTTTGAGCTTTACGGTTATGAAGAAATCCGTACACCCATAATTGAAAAAGCTGAACTATTTAAAAAAAGCGTAGGTGAGACCACTGATATAATTCAGAAAGAGATGTATATCTTTGAAGATAAAGCTAAGCGGAGCATATGCCTCAGGCCGGAAGAAACAGCTTCGGTGGTTAGAGCTTATATTCAACACAGTATGGTGAATAAGACAGGCCTGGCAAAACTATATTACCTGGGCCCCATGTTTAGAAGCGAAAGGCCTCAAGCCGGCAGATACAGACAGTTTAATCAATTTGGCGTAGAAGCAATAGGATCTTACAGTCCACATCTTGATGCTGAATTGATTGCTCTTATGGATGAATTCGTAACTAAAATCGGCTTAAAAAAATATGAAATCTTAATAAATTCATTAGGCTGTAAGAATGATCGTGATATTTATAAAAAAAAGTTATCAGAATCAAGCCTGAAAGAAAAAAATATTCTTGATAAATTATGCCTTGATTGCAAAAGGCGCGTTAAATCCAACCCCTTAAGAATACTTGACTGCAAGAATCCGGAATGCCGTAAATTAATAAAAACATTACCTACGCCCAAGGATTGCCTCTGCCATGATTGCCAAGAGCACTACGATAGAGTTAAAGCACTCTTAGATAGCCTTAAAATCAGTTATACAGAGGATCCATTACTGGTAAGAGGCCTGGACTACTACACCAGAACAACCTTTGAGTTAGTACATAACGGTCTGGGCGCCCAAAATGCCATCATAGCCGGGGGGAGATATGATAATTTAATTTCTTCCTTTGGGGGCCAGGATACCGGCGCTTGCGGTTTCGCGGGAGGCATGGAACGTTTACTTTTGGCCTGCGAGGTTGAAAAATTAGACCTGCCGCTCAAAAACTCAATTTCAGTATATATTGTAACCCTGGATGAGTCATTTTATAAATACGGTTTTGATATTCTACATGAATTAAGAAAAAATGGTATTAAGGCCCACATTTCTTATGAAGCTAAATCCCTAAAGGCTCAAATGCGCCAAGCGAATAAACTCGAATCGCGTTTTGCTATTATAATAGGTGAAGATGAGGTAAAAAATAAAAAATATACTATAAAAGATATGCAAAAACATAAACAAGAATTAGTTGATAAAAAAAAATTATTAAATATAATCTTAAAATTAAATGCCTAATAGACTAGACATAGAAAAAAGAGAAATGCGCTACCTTGCTCCTTGCGCGGTAAAAAGCTCCGAAAGCCGCGGGCGTGAATTCAAAGAAAAGGAGCATGAATATCGCGGATGCTTTCAAAGAGACAAAGACCGCATAATATATTCTACAGCCTTCAGGCGCCTTCAATATAAAACCCAGGTCTTCATAAACTATGAAGGGGATCATTATAGAACACGTTTGACTCACACTTTAGAAGTTACTCAATTAGCCAGAGCTATAGCCAGAAACTTAGGTTTAAACGAAGATTTAGTTGAAGCGATCGCTCTTGCTCATGATATCGGCCACACACCCTTTGGGCACGCGGGAGAATACGCTTTAAATGAAATTATGAAGCAATACGGCGGCTTTGAACATAACCGGCACGCCTTAAGGATTGTTGAATATTATGAAGAAAAATACCCTGATTTTAAAGGTTTAAATTTAACCTGGGAGGTCAGGGAGGGTATGATTAAACATTCCTCAACTTACGATAAGCCCAAAAATAAAAGCTTTAGCTCAACCCAGAGGTCGTCATTGGAAGGCCAGGTTGTCAATTTGGCTGATGAAATTGCCTACAATAACCATGACCTCGATGACGGCATAAGTTCGGGCTTGATTTCTTCCGAAAGCCTTGATACAATTGATCTCTGGAATAGAATTAAAAATGGAATTTTAAAAAAATATCCTGAAGCTGACAAAAGAACCGCAAGGTCTTTAATAATCAATAATATGATTAATATTTACGTTAATGATTTAACTATCGAAACTAAAAAAAATATTAGAAAATATAATATCGATTCAGTTGATAAAGCGCGAAAATTCAAAAAAAATATTGTTTCCTTCAGCCTTGAATTTGAAAAACAAAAAAAACAGGTAAATAAGTTCTTATATAAAAACCTTTATATGCACCCGCATATAATCAGAATGTCAGATAAATGCACGCGTTTTTTAAAAGATCTTTTTAATAGTTACCTCAAGAAGCCCCAGCTGATGCCGAAAATACGCCTTAAATATATCCAGGCTAAGAGTACAAAAAAACATAAATATGAAGTTATCTGCGATTACATTGCCGGTATGACTGATAGATTCGCGCTTGAAGAGTACAAGAAATTATTTGACCCTAACGAAAAAGTATAAATAGGAAAGCCGCACATATGAAGAAAAATAATTGGGAATTATTTCACAGACTCATTGATGATGAAGAGTACAAGAGGTTTAAGCATATATACTCCCACAGCTTTGGTAAAAAAGCAAAGTGGCATGAGTTGGACGTAATGCCCGAATCAAGCTCACGCCTTACTGAAAAAATAGCACATAATAAGACAAAAACTTCTAAGAAGCTTATATCTGAATGCATGTCCGATCTGGAAAAGGCCAAAGAATCAAAAAAAGTTCAGTATAAAAAGATTGGCGGGAATATTTTTATCCTAACAGCGCCATTTCTTTCGGAAAATCATATCTTCGGATATGTTATTATAACTAATATTGATGAAGTTTTCTCCGCGACCCAATTAAAAATTTTTGCAGGCTATCTCAACACTCTTGTATTAAAAATCCAAGACGATATTGAATTAGCCTGTTTATATGATACTATACAACCTAGAACGGCCGCCTTATCAACTATTCACACTATTCATAGGCTTATAAGCAGCGCTCTCAGCGAAAAAGAGCTTTTACCCAGGTTAGCAAGATTGACCCTGCAAGTAATGAGGGTCAAAAAATGCACTATCTATTTATGCGATAAAAATAAAAAGAGAATGCGAGTTGCCGTATCGGTAACTCCCAAAGGCCTGGAAACCGATAAGAGAAAGATCGCTTTTGGGGAAGATATAGCTGGACGATCAGCTAAAAGTGCTATTCCCGTACTTACAGAAAATACTCTTGCTATGCCTTTAATAGAAGAAGATGTTCTGGGAGTCATAGAAATAAATGAAAAAATTGACAAAAAACCATTTACTTATTTCGATCAGGAAATCTTGACCACCTTTTCAGAGCAAGCTGTTATAGCACTAAAAAACGCTTATCTAAACAAACAAAGGGAAAATATCGCGGAAGGAAGCATAAAATCAATTATAGAGCTTTCCGGAATAAAAAAACAACCTCATATTCCCGAAGCACACTATAAAAAGCTGGTTACAGCCATAGCTAAAAACTTGCTGGTCTCCCATAAAGATATAAAAACACTTGAATGCGCCATTAAACTTAAAGACGTAAGTAAAGTAAGTATTCCTGATAAAATCCTTCACAAAAACTCTCGTCTCACCAGAGAAGAGCTTGTAACCATGAAACAACATCCTTCAAAAAGTGCCGCTATGTTAAAATCGATTAAGGTGTTAGATCCGGTGATACCATTAATCAGACACCAGAGAGAAAAATATGACGGCAGCGGCTACCCTAAAGGCCTTAGAGGAAATCAAATCCCTATTGGCTCCAGAATACTTGCTGTAATTGATGCTTTTGAAGCCATGATAACCGACAGGCCTTACCGCAAAGCAAAAAACATAGAAGAGGCTATTGAAGAAATCAACAAACACAGCGGCAGTCAATTTGATCCAAAAGTTGTTAAAGCGTTTAATGAAATTATCAGAAAAAAGAGTAGATCAAAAAAAAGTGTTACTAAGTGTTAGGCAACGTATGAAAAAGTTAACTCTTGCGGTACTGTTATTCATTATTATAACAATCATTTTTATGCTAAGCCCGTATGCCTCAGGGGCATATGAAGTGATCTGCAAACAACAGCTGAAGACAAGATTTGACATACAAGCGAACTTTGAAAACTTTCAGATTCAACCTTTTAAAAAAATTAATTGCACCAAGATTATATTAAATAAAGGTGGTAATCAAATCAAAGCGGAAGAAGCCGTTATTAAAATAATTGACTTAAAACCTTTCAGCAACTACTTTGAAATTAGATTAGAATCAAAGAAGCTTGAAATAGCCAATATTAATGCAAAGATGCTCCCGTTAGTCGATATCATATCCAAACAAACAGACAGCGATATATTAAAATCAGTCAAGCTTAACCACGTGAATTTTAATCTGGTGAAAGATAAAAAAAAGGTCAAAATATACGACATCGAAGCTGTGGGGGATAAGCTAAAGGTTCACGGTGCCGTAGATATAGTAAAAGATAGAGCTATTTGCAACCTAACTTTATATATTCCAACTGAAAAAACAGAAAATATGCCTAAATTTTCTAAAATACTCCTTGGCATGAAACAAGAGGGAGATTGGTCAATCTTCAGGTTAAGAAATATTCCTTTTAGAATAAAATAGGTAGTATATAATGAAAGATTATAAAGAGTACCAATCAGAGCTGTTTGATGAGTTTTCGAAGTCTTCTAAGCAAGGACGCTTCAAAAGGCCGCGCGAGAAACAAAAACAAATAATTTTGACTATCTCCAGAGAAAAATTGATATTCTCAATCATATCTGTTATACTGCTTTATGTTATATTTTTCTCGCTTGGTATTGAACGCGGTAAAAAAATAGCATCTATTTCCATAAAGCAAAATACTTATTCTACAAAAGCGACAACTAAAACGAGTAACATAGCCACGCAAAGTCAGCAGCCGCCCGCAAAAGAACAAAAAGTAGTCGGTACTTCTGAAGATAAAAATAGCAACTTAGAAATCACAGCACAAGTAACAGAGGTAAAAAAAGTAACTCCGAAGTTAAAAGAATTTTATTCTATCCAGGCCGCGGCTTATTCCAATCTTTCCAGAGCAGAAAAAGAAGCCCGGAAGGCCAGGTCTCGGGGCAATGAAGCTATAATTGATTCAAGTGGTAAATATCATCTTCTTTTAATAGGTAAGTTCAAAAATAGAAAAGAAGCTGTTGCTTTAAGAAAAAAACTCTCAAGTACTTATAAGGGTTGTTACGTAAGAAAATATAAAATTGAAGATTAAGAAAGATATCTTACAGTGAGAAAGCAACAAGTAATGGGGTTATATGAAAATTTTAAGATGCGCCTTCGTAGGTCACAGGCAAGCGATAAACAAGATATACCCTTAAGGGGCACAAGCAAGTTGCAAGATACAAGACACAAGATACAAGACACAAGTAAAAAAGCAAAAATAACAAATACAGACCATAGTCACAAAAACTAAGTATAAAGTCATACCCTTGAGGGGCACAAGCAAACAAACAATATTCAATAATCAATAATCAAACAGTTTTTCTTGTCTTGTTTTGGTTATTTGAATTTGGTCATTGGTTATTGTTTGGTTTTTGTTTCTTGATTATTTGGTGATTATTATTTAATGTATTTAAAGAGCTATACAAGGGAGGTAATCATGTCACAACATCGAAGTTTAAGATCGGCGGCAAAAGACAAAAAAATCAGAAGTGTCCATAACAGATTTGAACGCATTAAAGAACTGCAGGAAAAAGGTAAATGGGATGATAAAAAATCTGTTTTTGGCCTGCCTAAAATTAAAGTAGAAAAAATAAAAGTTAAAAAGGGTAAGATTAAATCAGCTGAAGAGGCCAAAGAAGACAAGGAAGAAGTAAAAAAAGAATCATAGGCGGCTAATTAATGATCAAGAAAAAATTACTATTCTTTTTACTGGGTTTATCCATCGTTAGCCTAACTATTTTTATTGCGTCTGCTAACGTTGGCTGCGAAGACGGATTTCCCTTTAGAGGCAAAATAAACGCTGAGAATGTTAAGCTCCGCGCCGGGTATAATGAGAATTTTACCGCTTTAAAGAATCTAAAAAAGGGCGAAGATATTATTGTCTTAAATAGATATTTTTGCTGGTATCAGGTGAGATTGCCTAATGATGTTTATTGCTATGTATCTAAAGCCTATATTAGCGATGAAGGTTTTGTAACAGCCGATCAGTTAAATGTGAGAGCGGGAGCTGGAGAAAAATATTACATCCTGGGCAAGCTTAAAAAAGGTGAGCCGGTTTTCACTGTTTCCAGCGATGGTGATTGGTATAAGATTAGGCCTCCTAAGGAAGCAACTGGTTGGATCCATGAAGACTACATGGATAAAATATCTGAAATTAAAATCGGTGAAGCAATGAAACCAATTGGTCTCATAAATGATGTTTTTAGAAATAATAATATTAATTCTAAAGAAATTATTGCTTACGGCAAATTGCCCAATATTGAACCCGGAAAATTGGAAAATTATACTACTAAGGAATTAAAAACAATTATCTTCACTTATAATAATTTTTTTAATACATACCTTGAATCTACATATAGGAAAGAGGTAGGATATAAACTTGATTTTTTAAATTTAGAGCTAAAAAATAGGCAAGAACAAACTATGTCTACGGCTCATAGTCAAAATCTAATTCGTGACAAGTTCAATGCAGTCGGAACCTTAAGAGATTTGGGCCGTGTTTATGGCACTGATGCTACTCACAAGCTAAAAATTGAAGGTAAAACAAAATACTACCTAAAAAGCTCAAATATCAATTTAGATGATTACATTTATAAAGAGGTGAAAATTCAGGGGATAATTGAGGATGATTATTCTAAATATCCTCTTGTTAACGTCAGGCAAGTAGAGGTAATTAATTAATGTCAAACATATTAGTGACCTATTACTCTCGCGGCGGCAATACAAAAAAAATGGCTGAAGGAATAAAAGAGAGCATTGGACGGGAAAGTGTCTCGTGCGTCATAAAACCCGGCAATGAAGTAAAAATTGAAGAGCTCCACAGTTATGACGGCATAGTTATGGGTTCGCCCACCTACTATGGAGATATGGCGGCAGCGGTTAAAAAACTCTTAGATGAAAGTGTAAGTTTGCACGGACAGTTAGAAGGTAAGGTGGGAGCCGCGTTTACTTCCTCTAAAAATATCGGCGGCGGGAATGAAACAACTATTCTTTCTATACTAAAAGCGATGCTTGTGCACGGCATGATTATTCAGGGAAATTCTTCAGGAGATCATTACGGACCCGTATCAATCGGCGCACCGGATGAGAGAGCTCAAAATCAGTCCCTTCAATTAGGAAAGCGTATTGCTCAATTAGTCAAAAAGCTATTTTAAGAAAAGATGTTATTCTTAGTTCTCAATAAATTTTTTCTGGTTTTATCATTTGTAATAGCTATTGTTATCCATGAATATAGTCATGGATGGATGGCTTTACGGCTAGGTGATGATACAGCTCTCGAATCAGGCAGGCTAAGCTTGAATCCGTTTCTCCATATTGACCCAATAGGCACAATCCTCATCCCATTAATTTTAATGACCGTTGGCTTCATACCTCTTGGATGGGCCAAGCGCGTTCCCATAAACCCTTACAACTTCAGTAATCAGAAAAAAGATGTAGCTTTGGTAAGTTTCTCAGGGCCGGCAGCAAACCTTATTTTAGCCGCGATAGCAGCGCTGCTACTTAGATTAGGGGGAGTTGTTCCCTCGAAAACAATCCTATTGAATGCCACTCAAGAAATAACAAACCCCTTCATAAATTTCTTATTTTATATCCTATTGGTAAATTTATTTCTGGGATTTTTCAACCTGCTGCCTATCCCGCCTTTAGATGGTTCTAAAATTGTCTCGGTATATTTATCCCGAGGCATAAACTGGAAATATAAGAAAATAGCTCCTTACGGTATCTTAATTATTTTCACTTTATTGTATTTTAATATTCTGGGAAGTTTTATTTGCGGCCTAGTTTATATTGTTATCAGAATGTACAGCATAGGCGGATAATGAAGCTGATAAAATCACCATAACTTTAAGTTACATCTTGACTTAACATATGCTTATGCTATACTAAAAACATGAAAAATGCGTCACGGATTACCGTAAATCTAAAGGAACGCAGCTATGATATTTTTATAGGCTTTAATGAGCTTCGCTCCTTGGGTAACCTGATAAAAAAACTAGATTTAGGAAGTCACGCCGCGATAATAACCAACCCTAAAATTAAAAAACTTTATCAATCCAAAATAACTCCCGGGCTTAAAAAAAATAATATTCAAACAACTTATATTGAAATCCCTGATTCCGAAAAATCAAAGTCTATAAAGTGTTTAAAAAACTCACTTGGAAAAATTGTTAAACTTGATACGAAAACAAGGCTTTTTATAATTACCTTGGGTGGCGGGGTTGTTGGTGACCTGGGTGGTTTTATTGCCGCTGTTTATAAAAGAGGTATTCCCTACATTCAAATACCCACTAGTTTATTAGCTCAAGTAGACTCCAGTATCGGCGGAAAGGTTGCCATTGATTTGCCCCAGGGCAAAAATCTCTTAGGCGCTTTTCATCAACCAAAAATGGTCTTCTGCGACAGCTCTTTCCTCCAAACCTTAAATTTAAGGCAGCTGAAAACCGGACTGGCAGAAGTTATCAAATACGGCATAATAGCTGATAAGCAATTATTCGAATTCTTGGAGAATAATTATCACAAAATCTTTAAATTAGAAAAAGATGCCTTAAATTACATCATTACCCAATCAGCGACCATTAAGGCCAGAGTAGTCTCCGAAGATGAAAGGGAAAAGAAGGGCATTAGGACAATATTGAATTACGGACATACCATAGGCCATGCGATTGAAGCCGCCTGTGGATATGAAGCTAATTACACTCATGGCGAAGCTATCAGTATCGGCATGGTCTGCGCCGCGGAAATAGCCCATCACCTCAAACTTTGCTCACTTAAAACACTGGGACGCATTGAAAGCATGATCTCGATTGCAGGTTTACCTATCCATATAAAAAATGTCTCACTCGCGAAAATAATGGAAACATATCTGCATGACAAAAAATTCATACGCGGTAAAAACAGATTCGTACTTCCGGTTAATATCGGAAAAGTGGCAGTACACGAAAACATCCCCGAGAAACTGATTAAAAAGGTTATCCGCGAAAGAATAAAAAAGAAATGATACACGAGATATCTCTTGAAACCAAAAATCAGACCGAACTCATAGATATAACTGATAAAATTAATTCTTTAATAAATAAATCTAAAATTAAGGAAGGTACTTGTTTGGTCTTTGTGCCACATACTACGGCTGGTATTACCATTAACGAAAACGCGGATGCCAGTGTTAAATCTGATATCATAAAAGAATTAAATACGGTTATACCATTTAATGATGATTACAAACACGCGGAGGGTAATTCAGCCGCTCACATAAAGTCAGTGCTCTGCGGTGTTGATTTAAATATGATAATTAAAGACTCTAACCTTGCATTGGGCACTTGGCAAGGCGTGTATTTTTGTGAATTTGACGGACCTAGATTACGAAAAGTAATCATTAGACTAAGTTCATTTAACCGGGAAGGATAAGTTGTATGCTTAAAAAGTTTATTATCTTACTTTTTATTTTAAATTTATGTCTGGTTTTAAGTCCATCAACAACGGCAGCTAAATCTTTATCTCCTTTAATTACTCAGGATGCCAACGTTATAGAAGCCGGCAGCCTTGAGGTCAGATTGGGGCTTGAGTATTTTGAAGATTTAAACATTGCCTTTGATACAAATACTAATAGAGACAGAGATATCTGGAATATTCCCACACTTGATCTTATAATCGGTGCCGGTAAAATCGTGGAAATTCAGGCTTACTTTGAAGGTATTTATGCTGATGAAAATAATTTTGACAGCATTTATGGAGCTGGTGATTTAAAATTGTTTACTAAATTTCAACTCCGACGAGAAGACGATATGCCGGCAATTGCTTTCAGATTTGGAACAAAATTACCTAATGCCAGCAATGAAGACCGCCTGGGTACTGATGAATTTGATGCCTCAGGATTACTTCTTCTTAGTAAGCATTTAGGCAATGTCGAAACACACTTAAATTTAGGTATGGGAATTCTTGGGAATCCTCACAAAAACAGCAATCAAGATGATGTTTTTATGTATGGTATTGGCCTTATAATACCGGCAATCGATAAGCTTAATTTCACCTTAGAGGTTAATGGACAAAGTTGCTCTAACGATAACAATGATTTCTCGCATTTTATGGCAGGTCTACAATATCAGACAGAAGCTGTTCGCTTTGATATTGGCGGCACCGCCGGCTTAAGCGATAAAAGCCAGGATTGGTCGGTAAAATGCGGTATAACTAAAACGTTTGATAACTTTTTTTCCGCGGCAAAATGAATATAAGAGATTATAAAGATGCCGATTCACAAAATCTAAAAAATATCTTAGAACAATTTTTAAAACAAGAATTGCCTTCTAAGCTTGCAAGAGCCACCGAAGAAGATTTGAATAATATTAAACTGGCCTATGCAAGTGAAAGGGACATTATACTTGTTGCCGAAGAAGATAATCAAGCTATCGGTTTTATCGCGATTAAAGAAGAGTCCGATGAAACCGCTCTCATCAGAAGACTGCTTATACATAAGGGTTACAGACAAAGAAAATTTGGAACTAATTTACTTCATCGAGGCCTGGACATAGCTAAAATTAAAGGGTATAAGAATATTTATTTTCGTTCTACAGAGCTCATGAAACCCATTCTTTCATTATTACTTAAAAATGGATTCATAGAAAAAAGATTGCAGGAAATAGAAGGCCATATAATTACTGAACTCTCAAAAAATATCGACAAATAGCATGAAAGATATATCTGTTAAAAGGGCGCGTTATATAGATATAACAACCCAGAAAAAGTATGGCATATCCGGTAAAATACTTATGGAAAATGCCGGCTTAAGAACCGCTGAACTGGCCCTTAAAATTATTGAAGCGAAGCGGGCAATGAAGAGAATTTGCGTTATCTGCGGTAAGGGAAATAACGCTGGTGACGGTTTCGCAGCCGCCAGACACTTAATCAACGCGGGAGCCAACGTCAGTATCCTGCTTCTATATAAACCCGATACCTTCAGTGAGAATGCTAATTACAATTACAGCATTTTAAAAAAACTAAAAGCGAAAATAAAGTTTTCAGGAGAAAAAGATACAGCTGGAAGCTATAAAAATGCCATCAGGCAAAATTTCTTGATAATTGATGCTGTTTTCGGTATTGGTTTTAAAGGAAAATTAAGCACTCGTTTTATTGATTTATTTAGTGCTATTAATGCTTCAAAAAAGATTATTCTTGCTGTAGATGTTCCTTCCGGCTTAAACGCGGATAATGGTTCAATAAACCCAATATGCGTTAAGGCTGACTATACTATAACCTTTGGTTTAGCAAAAAAAGGATTCTATTTGAACCAAGGCCCCGGGGTTTGCGGCAAAATCATTGTAGACGCGATAACTTTTCCTAAACCTTTGTTAATATAAGGGAGGTTGTAATGCTCAAACAAAAATTTCGCAGGAAGCAATATATCATCAAGCCGGGTTTCCAGTTAAAAATATCTTTTATCATTGTTATAACATTACTTTTAGCAACTATAATCACGGCCGGTTCGCTTTACTTTAATATACTGAATTCCGTTCTACCTGAATTTTCCACCGATAAGCTTAAACAAAGAATAGAAATAGCGGCTGATATGCGTATGAGGCAAATTGCCAGATATTCACCGAAAGTAACAGAAAGCAAAGAACTCCAGATGTTTTTCCCGGAAACCGCAAAGATGCTCTCCGACTATGAAACTCAGATAGTCATCCAGGTCCTCCACGAAGTTAATAAAAATTTAGTGCCCTGGATTATGATTCTGTTTGCCCTAATACTTTCCTTTGGCATATTCTTGACACATCGAATCGCCGGTCCTATTTACAGGTTTGAGGAAACTATAAAGAATGCCATGGAGGGCGATTTAAATATCAGAATAAAACTGCGCTGGGCGGATGAATTTAAAAATTTGGCCTGTAGTATCAACGGCTTGCTCAACTCACTTTCTCAAAGGCTAATCAAACTAAAGAAAGCATCTGAAAAACTCCAGGAAATAGGCGCTCAGATGGAAGGAAAGGCCACCGGAAGCGCTAATGAATTAAAGGAGCTCATCATTGAAAACCAAAAACAGGCAGATGAAATAGAAAAAATTCTCAATTATTATAAAAGCGTTAAATAGCCCGATTAAAAATTGAAACTTATAACTTATGAACAAAATAATATTATTGGCTTTCATTATTATTTCTATTTTACTAACGCAACCGGCTTTACTTATGGCCGATATGCCCGAGGATAATGATGCTTTTATAAATAACCTCGAGCAAGATATATTTAATTTCTTTCTAAAAGAAACTAACCTTCAAAACGGCTTAATAAAAGATTCATCTCGGCCGAGCGCCCCCTGCAGCATTGCTTCATGCGGCTTTGGACTAACAGCTCTGTGTATCGGCGCGGAAAAAGGCTGGATATCCCAGGATGAAGCTTATAAGCGAGCCCTAAAAATGATGGTCACTTTCCGAGATAAAGTCCCGCATGAGCACGGTTATTTTTATCACTTCATAGACATGAAAAGTTGCAAAAGGGTCTGGGGTTGCGAGGTCTCATCCATAGACACAGCTCTCTTCTTTGCGGGGGCTCTTTTTGCGAGTGAATATTTCAAAGGCACGCAAGTCGAAAAAATAGTTAATGAATTATACGAGAGGGTAGACTGGCCCTGGTTAGCCAGAAACGGCTTAATCAGCATGGGTTATAAACCGGAAACAGGAATATTCCCTTATTACTGGAATTCATATAATGAAGCTATGATTTTATACGCTCTAGCCATTGGCTCACCAACGCATCCTCTGTCACCTTCAAGCTGGAAAGCTTGGAAAAGGCCGGTAGCTCAATACGAAGGTTATGAATTAGTATATTGTACTACGGGAAGTTTGTTCGTTTATCAATATTCTCATTGCTGGATAGATTTCAGAGATTTAGATGATAACGGAATAAACTGGTTTGAAAACTCTATAAAAGCCACAAAGGCCAATCGGCAATTCTGCATTAATAACCAGGATAATTATAAAACATATAGCGCGAACGCGTGGGGATTAACAGCTTCAACGGGACCCGGGGGGTATAAAGGTTATGGAGCTAAACCCGGCCATCCTACACATGATGGTACAATATGCCCCTATGGCGCCCTGGGATCAATTGCCTTTACACCTGAAATCTCAATTGCCAGCATGCGTTATCTATATGACACTTATAAAGATAAAATATATTCAGAATACGGCTTCATAGACTCATTTAACGTAGATAAAAACTGGTACTCTAAAGAACACATCGGCATTAGTATGGGTACCGGGTTAATAATGATAGAAAATTACCGCAGCGACATGGTTTGGAAAGGCTTTATGCGTAATCAATATATACGCAGATGGTTAGCACTATGCTTTAACATAAACAGTCAAAACTCAAAAAGGCAGTTAATATAAATAAGGAGGAAAATTCATGAATAAATTATTAATCTTGTTTATGTGCCTTATGGTATCTATAAGTTTTATTTCTTGCGCGGAAATGTCTCCGCCAACTCCGGTTGAAATCCTAAAACATCCCCTTGGCACTGATGCTCTTTATAAAGGCATGTCTAAAGAGGAAGTTATGGAATACTGGGGGAAACCCAGTTCAATAAATAGGCTTGAAGAAGCTACCGCCTGGAGCGAGGCCAAAGAAGAGTGGATTTATAACGCGAGGTATCCAGCGGTCAAAATTAACGCCAACTATCTTGCTAAAACAAGGCATCTTTTCTTTGAGGGTGACTCTCTTATTAGGTGGGAATAAAAAATGATGAAGGACAGGTCAATGAAAAAATTTTTAATATTACTACTATTTATCTTTATTTTTTGTGGATGTTCAAAACATGTCATTAAATATGACATTAATGATACTAACATCAAATGGAACAAAAAGCATATCATGGCTATAAAAGATTTTAAAGACTTGAGGCCCCAAGAAGAAAAAAAGGGGGATACGAGTAAATTTCTAAAGTTTGCCTCAAAGGACGATCACTTTAAAAAACCTATCACTCAATCATTAGATGAGGTCTTAAAAGAAGAATTCGCTAATTTAGATATCTATATTTTGGATTACGAAGATGACAACCCCGCAGCCTGCCACTATGTCCTTTCAGGCAGTATTAACCACTTTCAAACAGCTCTAAAACTACCACAAATAACTATAGTCCCATATCTTGGAGCAGTAGCCGGCATTTGGTCGAAAGATCAATTTATTATCGTTATTGAAATAGATATCGAACTTAGAGATAATGCTACGGGCAAAAAAATTATGAAAAAAACGTACCATTTCAATGAAGACAAAAAACTACCTACGGGATTGCTCTCATTGGCCCGGTATTCGCGGGGGTTCAATTACAAATTAAAACTATTAGATATAGCCTTTAGCGATGTAATTGAGGAGATAAGAAACGATGTGGTTGAAGTTATTGACAAAAATTATAACCAATGAAAAACTTTAAAGATAAAAATAAAATTAAAGCCTATTCATCCTTAAAGCATAGGCTTTATTTTCTGAGTTTGGTTTTTAATATCGGCATCCTGCTTATTTTCATTTTAAGCGGTTTAAACTCTGACTTAAGAAATTTTATAGCCGGGGCTTCAGTTAATTTCTATTTAAAGCTCAGCATATTTTACATACTTTTCACTATTGCTTTTTTTATTTTAGGTTTGCCGCTTGATTACCATGATGGCTATGCCGCTGAACAAAGGTATAACCTCTCGACTCAAAGTAAAAAAGAATGGTTGAAAGATACCCTAAAGAAGTTTGGGGTTTCGTTAGTCATCGGGATAATTTTAATTTTAGCTCTTTATTATTTATTGAGGAATTTTTCAAATATCTGGTGGCTGTTAGCCGCGGTTCTCTATTTCTTATTTAGTGTCCTGATGGCTAAAATAATGCCGGTAGTTATTTTGCCATTATTCTATAAGCAAAAACCTTTAAAAAACCGGGAATTAAAAGAGAGTTTACTTAAACTAGCGAAGAAAACAGGACAAAACATTAAAGACGTTTTTGAAATCGACTTAAGCCGCCAGACTAAAAAAGCCAATGCCGCTTTAGTCGGCTCCGGCAATACCAGACGTATTCTTCTATCTGATACTCTCTTGAAAAATTATACCGATGAGGAAATAGAAGTCATCCTGGCTCATGAATTAGCCCACCATGCCTTAAAGCATATGAGGTCTATCTTAATATTTGCGGGAGTGATCTCTATCGGCATATTCTTTGTAGTCAATAAACTGCTCAGCATCTCAGTAAGCTCGGGTTATATAAACAATCTTGCCGATATGGCCGGTTTACCGCTGATACTTTTAATATTTAGTACTCTAAGCTTAATAACTTCACCTATACAGAATGCCTTTACACGCAAGCTGGAAACTGACGCTGATAAGTATGCCCTTAAACTTACCAAATTAAATAAAGCATTTATATCAGCCATGGAGAAATTAACTGAGCAGAATTTAAGCGACCCCGAACCCTCAAGGTTTATAGAAATTATGCTTTACGATCATCCACCGGTAGCAAAAAGAATTAAATTAGCCAAATAATAAAAAATGGCGTAAACAGCGGATTAAAATAACAAAGGAGAAAACAATAATGGTTAGCTTTGAAGACTTTAAAAAGTTTGAAATAAAAACAGCTAAGATATTAGAGGCCAATGATCATCCGAATGCGGATAAGCTTTTAGTTCTAAAAGTCGAGGTTGGCCAAACGCAAAAACAGATAGTTGCCGGCATAAAAGGCCATTACACTAACGAAGAGCTAAGTGGTAAAAGCATCGTAATAATTGATAATATTGAAACAGCGGTAATCAGGGGGGAGGAGTCCAATGGTATGATTCTGATTACCAGAGACGACAAAACCCTTGCTCTTCTTACGCCTGATAAATCCGTCAACAGCGGCAGCAAGATTAGTTAATTCATGCGCGGCTATTTAGCTCAAGGTAACTTCGAAGATATATGTTGTCGTTGTGGTATCTGTTGCGGTTCAGAAGATGGCGACCCCTGCGAACACTTAAAAAAGGATGAAAACGGTAAATATTATTGTCCGATATATGAAAACCGTTTCGGTGAACACAAAACTTTAAACGGCACAACGATAAAATGCGTTCCCATAGAAGAAGCCTTACGAATTAATCCTGAGCTGAGAAAAAAATGCGCTTACGCGAAATTCTCCATAAAAAAGCATGAGACAGAAGCAAAAAAGTAAAACACTATATTTAGAATGTCAAATAACAAAAGACGGCTTTAAATTAACAACCCAAGGTCAGTCTTTTATATTGAGATATCCTGATGCTATCTGGAAAACTTATCCTCAACATCATAAAAGTTTTTTAGTTGATAATCTCGTTTACACCTTAAGCGCCAATATTCCTTTAGTTTCTTCTGTAAATAAAATTATATATAAAAATACTTCCGAACCCTTTATCAAATCTTATATTGACTTATGTATTTATGAACAAATCCCCTCAGCTATAAATACCTACAGAGATAACACCCTTCAACAAATAG
>CBDUVS010000005.1:0-20092 GCA_965370735.1 uncultured bacterium
GCTAACGCCCCCCAGGTAGCAAAAGCGCGGCGGGTGTTTGTAAAGTGGTTTATTTAGTTAGTCAGGTTAGTGACGCCCTTGTTTTGTATAATAGTTATATATAGGTTTAGATGTATAATTTATAGGATTTTCACTCAGCTGGAAAGAAAGACTAGTGTAAACGCGTTCATCAAACGTAAACCAATGAGGCCTATAAAAACCCTGTAACCGCAGTGAAAAACCCAGAAGCATTAATAATATTATTATGAATAAAAATTTACCTTCGATTTTCATGCTTTAGATGCTATATTATATAATATTCGAAAAAGCGTCAAGTTATTTTTAGGTTGCAAAAAGTACATAATGAAAATATTATTTTAAAAAGGTTATATCACATGAACCAAGATAGCGTATATTCAATTAGATTAACTACTTTTTTTTCAATCCTCTTAATTATTCTATTAGGCCTTTTTGCCTACAGCAGCAGTATTAACGGTAAATTTATCTGGGATGACAATAATCTAGTTGTACACAATGATGATATAAAAACATTTAAGACTATCCCCAGTGTTTTACAAAGTAACATAGCGGGCAGTCTCGGTAATATTTACAAATCGTACAGGCCTCTTCAGATTATTAGCTATATGCTTGATTATAAAATATGGGGATATAATGCTTTTGGTTATCACTTAAGCAACTCTTTATTACACATATTAGTTGCTTTGACTTTATATTGGTTGATTAGGGCCTTTTTTGATGATTGGGTTATTTCTTTTTTGTGCGCAGCTATTTATGTAGTTTTACCCATACACACAGAAGCGGTTTCCTATATTTCCGGCAGAGCGGATTCCTTGGCCGCTTTGTTTATGCTACTCTCGTTTATATTCTATATAAAATATGAGAGAAAGGCTAACGTAGCATTATTTGTAATTTCAATGATTAGCTATACACTAGCTCTTTTAAGCAGGGAAAATGTGATTATATTTCCGATTTTATTATTAATCTATTCTTTTATTTTTGTAAAGCCCATAAAAAAGGGATTATTCTTTGGTATTAGCTTGTTATCAATAGTGTATATTATCTTACGGCTTACAATATTTAAATTTGAAATCCTATCAACTGATTTTTATTCATTTACAACTATATGGCAAAGATTACCTGGTGTATTTGTAGCTATTACCAGTTACATTAAACTTTTGCTTATCCCTGTGAATTTACATATGGAATATGGCAAGAAATTATTTTTGTATATAAATCCTTTATTCTGGCTGGGTTTAATTGTTAGCATTTTGTTGTTGTATTATGTTTGGGCCAATAGAAGAAAAAATAAAATAGTTAGTTTTTCAATATTATGGTTTTATGTTTGTTTAATTCCGCACTTAAATCTTTATCCCATTAACGCGTATATGGCTGAGCATTGGCTATATTTACCTTCCATGGGCTTTGCGATTGTTGTGGCTTATTATCTAAGTTATTGGTGGCGCCAGGACGCATTCAGGGCAATAGCCTTTGCGGTAACTTTATTACTGATAGGCACTTATTCTCTATTAACGTTGAAGCAAAATGAATATTGGACTACCGCAACTGTTTTTTGCAAAAGAACGCTCAAGTATTCACCTGACAACTATAAGATTTATAGTTTACTGGCAAACGCATATGTTCGAGAACAGAAGTACAACAAAGCTATCACCGCCTGTCAAAAATCTATAAAGCTCAATCCAAGTTATTCATATTCCTACTTTAATCTGGGATTAGTGTACATGGACTTAAAAGAATATGATAACGCTGTAAAATACTTTGAAATTTCCATTACTAAGAACCTTGAGTTTATAAACGCTTACAACAATATGGCGGTTTGTTATTTTGAGAAAGGGAATATAGATAAAGCAATAGAGATTTCTAAGAAAATAATTCAAATGAATTCGCGCTATACACGGGCTTATTATAATTTAGTAATGCTTTATAGCATTAAAGGTGAAATAAGCGAAGCTGATAAATATGAAAAAAAGCTTGAAAAATTAGGGCATACAATTGCTGAGGAAGCATTTAAAATTAATGCTGAGTAATCCTCGATTGGGGATTTTTTTGTTGCTTTTTTAAAGTTTGTTTGTATAATAAAGTTTACGGTTTGCTTAACAGGGCCCATAGCTCAGTCGGTTAGAGCGGCTGACTCATAATCAGTAGGTCCCAGGTTCAAGTCCTGGTGGGCCCACCATTAATGATAATTAAAACAAGAAAGGGTGGGCGATTAGCTCAGTTGGTTAGAGTGCCACGCTCACATCGTGGAGGTGGCAGGTTCAAGTCCTGCATCGCTCACCATTAAGCTTATGAAAGATCAAATTATAATATTAAAACAACTTCAAGATGTCGACGTAAAGATTTTTGCTTTTAAAGATGAGAGACATCGCCTCCCTGAAGAGTTGAAGCAGGAATTGCAGGCCTTTGAAGACTGTAAATCGGTTTTAGCTCAAATAGAAGCGGATTTAAAAGATATGCAGGTTTCTCGCAAGGAGAAAGAAGTTGTCCTCTTGACAAAGGAAGAGCATATAAAGAAGCTGCAGGGGCAGTTATATCAAGTCAAAAAGAATGATGAGTATAGAGCGCTAGAAAATGAAATTGCTTCAGCTAAGGCAGATAATTCAATAATTGAAGAAGAAATTTTAAAGTTGCTGGACAGTACTGATGAAAAGAAACAGGAAGCGCAACTTAAGAAACAGGATGTATTAAGTGCCGAGACAGAGTTAAAAGTAAAAGAGGCAAAAGTAAAAGAGAGAGTTGTTAAGTTGGGTCTCGAAATAGAAAGTTTAGGCCAGGAGAGATCTAAAATTGCCGCTGATGTAGATAAAGAAGTTATAGATATATACGAAAGGATAATTCAGTCAAAAAAGGCTCAGTTAGCAGTTGTGCGCATAAAAGATTCTGCCTGCCAGGGTTGTTTTATGCATATCAGACCGCAATTAATTAATGAAGTAAAACTGGGTAAAGATTTAATTCTGTGTGAAAGTTGCGCTAGAATACTTTATATTGATGAGGAATAGTAAGGACTTAAAATGGAGCTAACTGTTTTTACAGATGGAGCAAGTAAGGGAAATCCCGGGCATGCCGGTATTGGTGTAGTAGTTCTTGACTCCAATGGAAAAAAGATAAAAGAGGTATCTCAATATATTGGCCGGGCGAGCAATAATGTAGCCGAGTATACAGCGGTGATTATAGGTTTAATTGAAGCCGCCTCATTAAAAAGTAAGAAACTTACATTAAAAACAGATAGCGAGTTAGTTGTAAGGCAGTTAAATGGGATGTATAAAGTTAAAAGCGATAATATTAAAACTCTTTTTTTTATAGCTTCAAATTTGAAGAAATTATTTAATAATCTCTCAATCACGCACGTTTCCCGCGAATTAAATGAAGATGCTGATAGTTTAGCAAGTAGTGCTGCTTCGAGAAGAGTTTAAAATATACAATTTGTTGTTCCGGAAGAATTTTTGATATTTTTTAGATATTCTCCGGATTTTTTTGTGCCAAATCCTCCGCATAGTGGTTAAATTTCCTAAACTTCCACAACTTATTGTGTTTCAATGAAAAAAGTCTTTTTTTGCTCTTGACAGGCTCTACTGTGTAATGTATAATTTGTGGTATGAAGTGGTAGAAAGTGGAGGGATAGAATGTTCTACGGTGAGTACCAACATACAATTGATAATAAAGGGCGTTTAATCATACCCGCAAAATTTCGTCAGATCAGCAAAGAAAGTTATGTTGAAAAATTCTTTGTTACTCGCGGCTTGGATAAATGTCTCTTTGTGTTTACTGAAGAGGAGTGGAGAGCTCAGGAGCACAAATTTAAAAATCTTCCTTTTACTAAAAAAGATTCTAGAGAATTTAATCGAGTTTTCTTTTCGGGAGCATTTGAGGCCTCTATTGATAAGCAAGGCAGAATACTTGTTCCTAAATATTTAAAAGAATATGCTCAAATAAAGCGAGATGTTGTCGTGGTTGGTGTTTCTAATAGATTTGAAATTTGGGATCAATCTTCATGGAAGGAATATTACAACAGCACTCAAAGCTCATATGAAGAGATTGCTGAAGATTTATTTGGCGGTAATGAAGAAAACTAAGGGAGAGGGGGGTGAAGGAATATGAAAGAACATATAAGCATATGTATAAGCACGAATAAGCATTTTGATTTCGCGGAATTAGGAATACCGATGGAGGTATTTAGGAAGAGAAGAGCCCTTCACCGACAGGACGATCTTCACTTTAATTCATTTACCATGAAGATGGTCAGGTCGTCTAATGCCTCATGTTGGGTTGATACTCTCCTAAATGCAAAGTAAGCATCTTTGGGGAGTAAAATGGTGCATAAGGCTGTTTTAGTTGAAGAAGTAATTGATAACCTTAACCTGCAGAATGGGGATGTGGTTGTTGATTGTACGGTTGGAGCGGGAGGCCACAGTTTAAAAATGCTCCAGCATATTGCTCCAGCTGGTAGGTTGATAGGTATTGATCAAGATAGTGATATCTTAAAGATTGCATCTGAGAATTTGAAGCATTATAAAGATAATATAAATTTGCTCTATGGTAATTTCAAGGATATAGATAATCTTGTTAATAGCGTAGGAGTAAAGAGAGTGGATGCGGTTCTGTATGATTTAGGTGTCTCCTCGCTTCAGCTCGATACGCCTGAAAGGGGCTTCAGTTTTAAGTCAGAAGGGCCTCTCGATATGCGCATGGATAAGGCGGCAGCGATTTCAGCATTTGACTTGGTGAATAATTTGCCCAGATATGAGCTGAGGAAAGTATTAAGTGAATATGGACAGGAAAGATATGCCGGCAAGATTGCGAATTTGATTGTTGAAAAGAGGAAGCTAAGACCAATAGAATCAACGGCAGTTTTAAGTCGTATAGTAACCGAGGCTTATCCTTATAAAGCTAGATTTTTAAAGATTCACCCGGCAACAAGAACATTTCAGGCTTTGAGGATAGCCGTTAATAGTGAATTGGATATCTTGAAAATAAGTATTGATAAGGCGGTTGACATTTTAAATGCTCAAGGCCGGATTGGGGTGATTGCTTTTCATTCACTCGAAGATAGAATTATAAAAAATACATTTAAGCGTTATGCTTCAGAGCAGTTATTAAAGATTATAACCAAAAAGCCCATAAGGCCTAAAAGTAAAGAAATCGCTGATAATCCTAGAGCCAGAAGTGCCAGGTTAAGAGTGGCAGAAAAAGTAAAGGTATGAAAATGAGGCCAATGACAAAATTCTTAATTCTCTTAATTTTTTCAACAGTGTTATCTCTCTATTATGTGGGCCAGCAGAACGCGTTATTGAGTTTAAGCTATGAAATAGGGCAAGACCGGTCAATGATCAACAGGCTGCTTGACCAAAACAACATTCTTGTATATAATACATGCAAGCTCAAATCACCTAATAGTCTTGAGGAAGCGCTGCTGGCCGAGAATATACTTTTAAGTTCTCCCGAAAAGGATCAAATTATCTATTTAGCAGATACTTCGGTGTTCCAGCCAGAAAAATCCGGTAATGTTCCGAGATTATTGAATATATTGAGTTTTAATCAACGCGCGGAAGCTGATTTGCTGAAAGATTCAAAATCTAAAAAGTAAAACGTATTTCCAAAAAAAATAGTAATCACTGTGCATGAGAGAACTTATAATTCACGTTCCCTTAAGATATATGTTTTATTCTTTATCCTACCTTTGCTCGTTTTAGGCGGGCGATTATTTTACTTGCAAGTGATAAAATCACATCAATTTGGAGCCTTGGCAGAGGGGCAGCATACTTTTTATTACAAAATTCCTCCCAAGAGAGGCAAGATATTGGATTCTAAACTGAAAAATATAGCTGTCAGTTTTGATATTGCGTCTTGCTATGTTAATCCAAGGAGAATTGAGAATAAAGATGAAGCCGCTCGGAAGATATCAGAGTACTTTGGTATAGATTGCGATGATGTCCGCAGGAGATTAGCTAAAGACAAAGCATTCGTGTGGATAAAAAGACACATTAGCCAGCAGGAGAGAGAAAACATCAGTGAATTAGATGGATGTCATCTCGGGCTTATAAAAGAAAGTAAAAGGTTTTATCCGGACAATGAACTGACTGCTCACGTCGTTGGCTTTGTAGGAATTGATAATACGGGATTAGAGGGATTGGAATTATACTACAATGATTATTTAAGGGGCAGCCCGGGATTAAGTTTAGTTGGCCGTGACGCTAAGGGCAGACATATTGAATCGGAATCTGAGGTTATATATGAAGCTTTAGACGGTTTCGACGTGGTTTTGACAATAGACAAATATATTCAGTATGTAGCTGAAAGAGAGCTGGAGAAGGCATATAAAAAATATAGGGCAAAGGGCGGAACTATTATAGTTATGAACTGCCTTAATGGTGAAATTATAGCTATGGCAAACAGGCCCACCTACAACCCTAATGATTTTAATAGTAGCTCAATTGATGCTAGGCGCAATAGAGCAGTCTGTGATATATTTGAACCAGGTTCAGTTTTTAAAATTATTACCGCCTCAATAGCTCTGGACGAAGGTGTAGTCTCTGTAGATGAAACTATATATTGTGAAAATGGAGCTTATAAAGTTTCCAGTCATATGCTGCATGATCATAAGCCATATAAAAACTTATCTTTTAAGGGTGTTATTGAGCATTCTTCCAATATAGGTACTGTTAAGGTGGCTTCGAGATTAAATAGGGCTGTTTTTTATGATTATATGCTCCGCTTTGGCTTTGGATCAAAAACAGGCATTGATTTGCCCATGGAAGAATTAGGAATAGTTAAAGATCCCACCAGATGGTCGAAGATTTCAATAGCGGCAATACCTATCGGGCAGGAAATTGCTGTTACCGCTTTGCAGATGGTTACGGCTATAGCTGTAATTGCTAATGATGGTTATTTAGTCCGGCCGCACTTGGTTAAATATATTAATGATAATGAAGGTAACATTGTAAAAGAATTTGATTATCCAATTAAGCACCGGGTTATAAGTCACAAAACAAGTGATTACATGAAAGATATCATGCAGACCGTTGTTGAAACGGGAACCGGCAAAAAGGCCAAAGTGAAAGGTTATACGGTCTGTGGTAAGACAGGTACGGCTCAAAAGGTAAAACCGTCCGGCGGTTATTCGCATTCAAAGTTTATGGCAACATTTGGCGGTTTTATATTGAGCGATGAAGTCAATCTGGCAATTATTGTTATTTTGGATGAACCCGGGCCTGTGTATTATGGCGGAATTGTCTCAGCTCCGGTATTTAAAAATGTCGCCAAAGAATCAATTAAGTACTTGAAACACGCGGATAATTAAAATGAAGAAACTAGAAAATATACTTAGAAATATAAAAATAAAAAGTTGTTATTACTCCAAAAATATTAGGGTCAATAAGCTGCAGACGAACTCTAAAAAAGTAAAAAAAGGGGATTTGTTTATAGCGGTTAAGGGCCCTTTTTATGACGGCAACGACTATATCACTGAAGCGATTTCAAATGGAGCTGTGGCTGTAATAACTCAGAAGCAGCATAAAGACATAAGAGATAAAGAGAGGTTTATTATTGTTGAAAATGCCAAAGAGACACTTTTTAAGGTGTTAAATAATTTCTATCCTTCTTTAGCCAAGGCTAATATTATAGGGATAACCGGCACGAATGGAAAAACTACAGTTGCATTTCTTTTAAAAAGTATTTTAGAAAAAGCCGGGCATAAGTGTGGCCTTATAGGAACTTTAGGATGGCGAATATCTCGTGGACGAATTAATAAAATATACAACACAACCCCCGGGCCGCTTGAGTTGGCAAAAATAATTAATACCATGCTAATAAAAAAGGTTGAATATATTATTATGGAAGTTTCCTCTCATGCCCTAAGTCAAAATCGTCTAGGCCATCTTAATTTTAAAGCAGCTATATTTACCAACTTAACTCAAGACCACCTTGATTACCATAAGAATATGAATAATTATTTACAGTCGAAAAGATTGCTCTTTGAAAAAATTAGGCATAAGGGTATAGCTGTCCTCAATATTGATGACGCGGCATATAAAAGCTTTAAACAGACAGCTAAGGGGAGATGTGTTACTTACGGCCTCACTCAAAATGCCGATTATAGAGCCAGTGATCTGACGGTATCCATTAATAAATGTATTTTTATAATCAAAAATCCAGGCAAGCCTATTGAAATTCAAAGTAAACTAAGTGGAGTTCATAACGTTTATAACATGCTGGCTGCTGTTAGTTGCGCGATGGAGTTAAAGTGCAAAGCGGTGGTTGTCAAAAGCGCTATATGTAATGCCGGAAGTGTTCCCGGCAGGCTGCAGAAACTTAAAGGAAAAGGCGGGGAATATGTTTATATAGATTACGCGCATACACCGGATGCTATAAAAAATGTTACTAATCTTTTATCTTCGCTTAAGAAGCCGGAGAATAAGCTGATATGCCTTTTTGGATGCGGCGGAGACAGAGACAAGAAAAAAAGGCCGAAAATGGGTAGAATAGCGGTTGCAACCTGTGATATGGTTATTATAACCAGCGATAACCCCAGAAGCGAAAATGCGGACGACATCATTAATGATATAAGAAGAGGCATCAAAAAAAATGAATTAGAAAAGTGTTATTTTATAACAGATAGATTAAAAGCGATAAAAAAAGCTATTAAATTCACGAATAAGGGGGATATTGTTTTAATAGCCGGTAAGGGACATGAAAAATACCAACTTATTAAAAATAAAATTATTCCGTTTTCAGATTATAATGTTGCCAGGAAAATATTGAATGAAAAGTAAAATAATTCTTACAGCGAAAGATATTATTAAAAAAACTAGGGGGCAATTAATATCCGGTGTTCTGTCTTGCGCGGCGGATAGTTTTGAGATTGATAGCCGCAGGCTAAAAAAAGGCCAGGCATTTATTGCTATTAAAGGTGAGCAAACCGATGGGCATAACTATATTACAGCTGCTTATGAAAAAAGATGTCGTTTTTTTATAATCAGCCGTGATATACCATTAGATAAATTTAATTCAAAGTTAACAGTTATTAAAGTAAAAAATACCGCTAAAGCCTTATTTGATATCGCCGCCCTAAAAAGGGAAAAATCAAAGGTAATGATAGTCGCGGTTACAGGTTCTTGCGGTAAGACAACAACTAAAGAAATGCTTTCTTTGATTTTATCAGAACGTTACGTAGTCTTAAAGAATAAAGGGAATTTTAATAATCAATACGGTTTACCATTGACTCTATGTAACTTGCAAGCAAGACATCAAGTCGCGGTGCTTGAGATGGGGATGAATCATCCCGGTGAAATCAAAAGGCTTAATCAGCTCACTCGAGCTGATATTGGAATTATAACTTGCGTGCATCCGGTTCATCTAAAGTTTTTTAAAAGTGTTAAGCAGATTGCTAAAACTAAGTGGGAACTAATGCAGACTTTAAAGGGCCGAAAAGTAGCTATAGTTAATTTTGATTCTGAGCCACTCAAGCCTTTAGTAAAAAAATATAGCGGTAGAATAATTTCATTCGCGATAAATAACTCCGCGGATTATAAAGCTACTGATATAATAATAAAAGATAAGACTCTCAATTTTAAAGTAAACAACCGTCAAAAAATTTCACTCAATATATTAGGAGGTTTTAATATTTATAACGCTTTAGCTGCTATCGCGGCCGCCCGTGAATTGGGAGTAAGCTACGAGATAATAAAGCGAAAATTGAAAACCTTTAAACTCTTGCCCATGCGTATGCAGAGTATTTATTGTGGTGGAGTTAAATTTATTAATGATGGTTATAATGCTAATCCTAAATCGATGGAGTTAGCGCTTGAAAGCCTGCACCTGAGGCAACTAAGCGGGAAAAAGATTGTGGTTTTATCTGATATGCTGGAATTAGGCCGGCACAGCCGTAAATATCATGAGAGTATCGGGAAACTCGTGGCTAATTATAAAATAGACATACTTATCACTTACGGAGAGCATGCAGGTTGGTATTGCGAAGCCGCCAAAAAAGCAGGTATGCTTAAGAAGAATGTTTTTTTTCTTAAAAATAGGGAAGAGGTTGCCTCTTTGCTGTTAAAGAAGGCGGAAAAAGGTGATATAGTTTTTTTGAAGGGTTCGCGTTTAATGAAAACAGAGGAGATTGTAGAATGCTTTATGAACTCTTATACCCCTTAAGAGATTATTGGTTTGGATTTAACGTTGTGCGATATATTACTTTTAGATCAATTATGGCTGCCGTAACAGCCTTTATATTAAGTATTATTGTTGGTCAATATATCATAAATAAACTTGGTGAACTTGATATTTGGAACAATACCAGAACGAAAGATTGCCCGGATCTTTATGATCTTCATAAGGAAAAAAAGGCCGTGCCAAGTATGGGAGGCCTTATTATACTTTTGTCAGTTATAATTCCTTGTTTATTGTGGGCCGACCTTAATAACGGCTATGTAATTATTACACTGGCCTCTGTACTCTGGTTTGGTTTTTTAGGTTTTGTTGATGATTATTTAAAGATCTTTAAGCCTCAATCTAAGGGGTTAACTATAGCTACAAAACTTACGGGACAAATTATTATTTCATTTCTTATCGGATGCTATATATATTTTAATCCTGAGATTTCTACCAGATTAGACATTCCTTTTTGTAAAAATTGCATTGTGAATTTAGGCGCGATGTACATACTTTTTACCATGATAGTTATTGTCGGTTGTTCAAATGCGGTTAACTTTACGGATGGTTTGGACGGACTGGCGATTGGATGTGTTTTAATGGTTGCTCTTACTTACGCGGGCTTTAGTTATGTAAGCGGCCATGTACGTTTTAGTGATTACTTGCAAATAATGTTCATTCCTGAGGCTGGAGAGTTGGCAATAATATGTTGCGCGATTGTGGGAGCCGGCCTTGGTTTCCTTTGGTATAACTGCTACCCGGCTTCTATTTTCATGGGGGATACGGGTTCTTTAGCGTTGGGCGGAGCTTTGGGGACTGTAGCCGTTTTTGTCAAAAAAGAATTGATGCTTTTAATTGTTGGGGGTATATTTGTAATTGAAGCTCTTTCTGTTTTAATACAAATAGTTTTCTTTAAGATGAAAGGGAAAAGGGTATTTTTAGTCGCGCCCCTTCATCATCATTTTCAACTTAAAGGTTTAAAAGAAACCAAGATTACCGTGCGTTTATGGCTGATAGCGGCTATGCTGGCTTTTTTGAGCTTAATTAGTTTGAAACTGAGGTAGTATGGATTTGAAATCAAAAAATTGTTTAGTTATTGGTTTAGGTAAAAGCGGATTAAGCGCGGCTTTGCTTTTGAAGAAGCTCAAAGCAAATGTCCGTGTAAGTGATAGCAGTAAAGAAAGCAAGATAATATCTAATATAAATATACTCAAAAAGCACGGTATCAATCAAATTGAAACCGGTAAACACTCCAAATCTTTTTTAGATAATTGTGAAATAGTAATCGTTAGCCCGGGAATATCTATGGATAACGTCTTGATTGTCGCGGCCGGGTCTATGGGTCTACCTGTAATCAGTGAAGTTGAACTAGGCTACTTGAACTGTAGGGCGCCCATAATTGCTATTACCGGAACTAACGGTAAAACAACTACAGCCAGCTTATCGGCAAATCTTCTGAAGAATGCCGGCTATAAGACATTCTTGTGCGGGAATATTGGTAAGCCTTTTTGTGATATAGCTCAAAAAGCCGAAGAAAAGGATTATGTGGTATTGGAGGTGAGTTCATTTCAGCTTTTAACTTCTGATAAACTTAAGCCCAAGGTGAGCATGATTTTAAACGTTGATCAGGACCACCTTGATTACCATGCCAACTTTAAAGAATATTATATGGCTAAAGCTGGAATATTTAAAATGCAGGATTCTAATGATTTCTGCGTTTTACGCGAAGAGGACTTCAATGATTATTATAGAAATATAAATATTAAAGCGCAAGTCGCTACAGTTTCACAGCGATTACCGGCTGATATTTATCTCAAGGGCCAAGATATTATTAGTTATGGCGTGAAATTCGCAAAACTTTCTGAAATAAACCTTGATAATATAAAAGCAACTGAAAATTTTCTTTTTCTTGCGGCTTTATCTAAAGTGTTAAATATTTCAGATGAAATTTTATTTAAAACAGTGAATGATTTCAAGGGGCTTGCGCATCGCATTGAGAATGTGGGCGATTTTAATGGTGTTCGTTATATAGATGATTCAAAAGCAACGAATGTCTCGGCAACCAGACAGGCTTTGAAAACTATTTCAGAACCGGTTATATTACTGGCTGGTGGTTTGGATAAGAAGACTGATTTCAAAGCGCTCAATCTTGATTTTTTTGATAATGTTAAGTTAATTGTTCTTACAGGCGAAGCGCGGCATAAATTGCGGGAAGCCCTGAAAAATATAAAACCTTTGAAGGTTATTGAGAACTTTAAAGAGGCGGTTGTTTACGCCAAAAACCGGGCTCTTAAAGGTGATGTGGTATTGCTTTCCCCTATGTGTGCCAGCTTTGATGAGTTTTCCAGTTATAAAGAGCGGGGAGATGTTTTTCAAAATATAGTCAAGGAGATAAACTCTTAAAATGCTTTCAATAAGATTCTGCCGCGTTGCAATCTTTGTTATATGTGCGATTCTGATTAGTTTTGGCCTGATAATGGTTTATAATTCTACAGCCGTAAGAGCTTATGAATACTACGGCAATGCCTCATACTATTTATTAAGACATTTCATTTCTATTCTTGTCGGAATTACTATTTGTTTCATATTGATGTTGGTGGACATAAAGAGTCTGCAGAAGTGGGCTAAGCCTGCGATGTTTTTAGCTATTATTATGTTGATTCTTGTCCTGGTGCCCCACATCGGCAGGCGAGCCGGTGGCGCTCAAAGATGGTTTCACTTAGGTTTTTTTAATTTTCAACCTTCAGAATTCGCGAAATTGGTTACAGTGTTATATTTGGCAGACTATTTAGTTCGCAAGAATTATAAAATTAGTTACTTTTTCTGCGGTTTTTTGCCGGCAATTATGGTTATTTGTTTAGTGGCAGGTTTAATTCTTTTGCAGCCGGATTTAGGGACAGCCGTCTTACTTTTGACTGTTTCACTTTTTATGCTCTTTGTTGGCGGTGCCAGATGGTTTCATGTATCTTTCTTGGGATTAGCAGCTTTGCCTGTTGTGGGTTATTTGATTTTTTTTAAACCTTATAGGCTCAGGAGAGTAATAGGTTTTATTAATCCCTGGAAACATAAGGCTGATGAAGGATATCAATTAATTCAATCCCTAATTGCTTTAGGCTCAGGTGGATTCTTAGGTGTTGGCTTAGGCCGCGGCCAGCAAAAACTCTTCTATCTTCCCGCGGCGCATACCGATTTTATATTTTCTATAATAGGTGAAGAGTTTGGGTTTGCGGGAGCTTTTAGCCTTATTGCTCTATATATTATGTTTATTGTTTTCTCCGGGATTATCGCCCTTAACCTAAAAAACATGTTTGCGCGCTATGTTATTTTTGGAGTTGTGTGCTTAATTGGTTTGCAGGTTGTAGTTCACATAGGCAGCAGCACCGGTTTTTTGCCAACAAAAGGACTGCCCCTGCCTTTTATTAGTTATGGTGGTTCAGCACTGGTTTTTAATATGATCGCGATTGCTTTATTGCTAAACGTTTCAAGAAATAGGATTTAATAAGATGAATATATTGTTTGTTACAGGGGGAACCGGAGGCCATATAAGCGCGGCTTTAAGTTTAGCTAAAGAAATAAGGCTTGCAAACGATAAGGTGAATATAAAATTTTTACTTAATACCAATTCCGTTTTTGAAAATAAATTACAAAATAATAAATTTAATTATAAAACATATACTTTAAAAATACCAAATAGTCTTTTAACGTTTGCCTGGCTTTCGTATATCTTAGATAATATAAGAGCCCTGGTAAAATCATTTTTTCTAATCGCGGAATTTAAACCTGATGTCTTAGTAGGTTTTGGCAGCTATGCCAGCATACCCGCGGTGCTGGCCGGGTTTCTAAGTTTTAAAAAGATAGCTATAATTTTACATGAACAGAATTTAGTTCCCGGAAAAGCCAATAAATTACTTTCAGTCGCGGCTAATAAAGTAGCTATTAGTTTTAAAGAAAGTAAAAAATTTTTTAGGAATAAGGCTGTATATACCGGAAATTTTGTAGATGAGAGTTTTTTTACAGCTACCAAAAACGAGGGAATTAAAGAACTGAAGCTGAAGCAAAACAAGTTTACTTTGCTTGTAATGGGCGGCAGTCAGGGAGCTGTATTTATTAATGGCCTTTTTTTAAGAGCGATTGATTTTTTTGAAGCGGAGGTCAAGAAAAATATTCAAATTATTCATATTTGCGGGACGAAAAATTATAAGAGCATAAAAGACAAGTACAGCTCTATAGAAATAATTGACTATAATATTATCGGGTTTTCTGATAATATGCCAGTTGTCTTAGCTGCGAGTGATTTGATTATATCCAGAGCCGGGGCTACTTCTATAGCGGAAATAAATGCTCTTGGTAAACCGGCTATATTAATTCCTTATCCTTATGCCGGTAATCATCAAAGGTTTAATGCTCAGGTTTTAGAAGATAGCAAAGCAGCTATTGTTTTTAATGAGCGGTTAGTATCGGAGAAAATATTGGCGGATACAATAATTAGTCTCATGAAAGACAAAGAACGATTAAAGGCTATGGCGCGGGCGAGCGGAAAACTCGCGGATGCTGAATCTATGAGTAAGATGAAACAACTAATTAGGCAATGTTATGAAAATATTAGATAAAGTAAAAAAGGTTTACTTCATTGGTATTGGCGGAATAGGGATGAGTGCTTTGGCTCAGATTATATTTGAACTTGGTTATAAAGTCTGTGGCTCTGATGTAAAACGAACTCCTCTGACTGAAAGGCTCCGGCATAAAGGTCTTGGTGTGATTATCGGCCACACTGATAAATGTCCTGATGATATTGATTTAGCGGTTTATACGTCATGTATAAGTTCGGATAATCCGGAGATGATTGTTTTTAAGAACAGAGGGGTTAAGCTGATATCGCGAGGGGAACTTTTAGCTGAACTTTTTAATGATAGTGTTGGTATTGCTATAGCCGGAACTCACGGTAAAACTACAACTACAGCTTTAGTGGGGCATGTATTAAAGGCTTGCGACTTAGACCCGACGATAGCTGTGGGGGCGGAAGTTCCTTCTCTTATGGGAAATGCTGTTTTGGGTAAAAGTGATATATTTGTTGCTGAGGCTGATGAAAGTGACGGTTCTTTTTTAAAATTGAAACCTCTATATGGAGTTATTACTAATATAGAAGAAGAACACCTTGATTATTATAAAGATATTCAAAGCATTATTAAGGCATATATTTCCTTTTCTCAAAGCATAAAATCCGGTGGTTATTTAGTAACTTGCGGTGACGATGCTAATCTTACAAATATATTAAAGAATTACAAAAAGCCGGTTATAACTTTTGGCTTTAACAAGTCTTGTAATTATAGAGCTACCAATCTTCAAATAAGGGGACTTTCCGTTGAGTTTGATTGCCTTGAAGGCGAGAGGCTTCTGGGGACTTTCACTATAAGTATACCCGGCAGGCATAATGTTTTAAACGCTCTGGGAGCTATAATTATTTGTAAGCTGCTGGGAATAAAAGTTGATAAAATTACAAAGGCTTTGAAGCAATATAAGGGCTCAAGCAGAAGATTTGAGATTAAAAGTAACTCCGCGGGCATTGTTTTGATTGAAGATTATGCCCACCATCCTACTGAGATTAAAGCGACTATTGAAGCCGCTAGTCATCTAAAACCCAAGAGGATTATAGTTGTTTTTCAACCTCATCGTTATAGTCGTACTAAACATTTAAAAGAAGCTTTCGCGGAAGCTTTTGATAAGGCGGACTATCTTATTGTGACTGATATATATTCAGCGAGCGAGAAACCAATAGAGGGGGTTGACTCACAGACTCTATATAACGCGGTTAAAGAGAAAAAAAGTGATGTCTGTTTTTTGCCTATAGCAGATATAGTTGATCATATAGTACATATAGCGTCTAAAGGTGATTTGATAATCATCATGGGGGCTGGTGACATAGGAGAAATAAGTAATGAAATTGCCGCCAGGCTTAAAAAGTAAAGTCTTAAAAAATGAGTTGGCCTCAAAACACACTACTTTTAAAATAGGAGGCTGTGTGCCTTTATGGATTGAGCCTATAAATTTAGACGAGTTGTTAAAAGTACTGTTTTTATTAAAAAAAGAAAAAAAGAAATACTTTATAATCGGGGCGGGAAGTAATTTGCTCATAAGAGATAGAGGTATAAAAAAGGTTTTTATCCGTCTAAATTCTACTTATTTTAAAGCTCTTAAACTGCGGGGCGATAGGTTAATAGCCGGTTCCGGCGCTTCATTAAATTCAGTAATAAATTTTGCCGCTGATAACTCTTTATCCGGCCTTGAAGGCTTATGTGGAATTCCAGCCAGCCTTGGCGGAGCCATTTATATGAATGCTTCTTCTAATGAAGTTGCTATATCAGAGTATATTAAAAATGTAAAAATTATTGATAGAAACTTAAACATAAAAACGCTGCAAAAGAAAGATATCAGTTTTTCTTATAGGCATAGCAATTTGAAGAAGGCTGTAATTATCGAAGCTGTTTTTTGTTTGAAAAATAGCGGTAAAGATGCTATTTTTAAAAGAAAAAACAATTATTTGCTTCAAAAGAGTAAAACTCAACCTCTTGCTTGCAAAAGTGCCGGATGCGTTTTTAAAAATCCTGATAAGTGTAAATTTACAAGTGCTGAGCTTATTGAGGCGGCTGGTTTAAAAGGGATTTCTATTGGTGGAGCTAAGGTTTCCGGCAAGCATAGTAATTATATAGTAAACTACAACAAGGCCACCGCTAAAGATGTAAAATTTTTAATGGAAAAAATTAAAAGAGTAATTAAAAAGAAATATAATGTAAAATTGGATTGCGAAATAGCGCTTATATAATTATGTCTAATATTAAAAGAAAGTTCAATAATGTTGTAGTTTTGATGGGAGGAAAGTCTCAAGAGAGGGATATTTCCTTGGTTTCCGGAGCATCAGTTGCGGATGCTCTAAAGAAAAGGAACTACAAAGTTACCCAATGTGTTCTTAATTCTATTGATGAAATAACTATCAAAGAAGATATTTCAAAATTAAATCCGGATGCTGTTTTTGTTGCTATGCATGGAGGCGCGGGTGAAGATGGCCGAATTCAGAGTACTCTTGAGAAATTAAAAGTTCCTTATACCGGTTCCGGGCCGGAAGCTTCTTTTAATGCCATGAACAAGGTTATATCCAAGAAGATATTTAAAGAAAATGGTATAATAACGGCAGATTATATTACTGTTGGTGATTTGGAGCATGAATTGTTGTTAAATTTTGATGGCTTTCCCTGTGTGGTGAAGCCTGTTTCTCAGGGCTCAAGCGTTGGATTATCAATTGTTAAATTTCAAGATGAATTGAACGCTGCGGTCAAGGAAGCGTTAAAACATGATATTCAGGTAATCATTGCCAATTATATTTTCGGCAGGGAGGTAACCGTGGGTATTCTTGATAATGAGCCATTACCTGTTCTGGAGATTATCCCGCGGCGGGATTTTTATGATTTTCAGGCTAAGTATGATGATGAGTTAACAGAGTATATTGTTCCGGCAGAAATTGAGAACGATTTAGCTGAAGCGATGCAAGCTATGGCTAAGAAAGCCCATAATGTTTTGGGGTGTAATTATTTTAGCCGTGTTGACTTAAGACTTTCATCCGATAAAAAACCTTATGTATTGGAAGTAAACACGATTCCCGGTTTAACATCGCACAGTTTATTACCGAAAGCCGCTCTCGCGGCAGGATATGACTTTTGTGATTTATGTGAAAAAATATTGAATTCCGCGGCTATAATGAAGTAATATAAATCAAACGGAGAAATGTATGTTATTCAATTTATTTAATCGCAAAGCACAGAGCAAAAAGAAGAAAAGAAATCAGAAAAAGGAAATGTCCGATGAGACAAAAAGGCTTATCAGGAGAATTGTTATTGTAGTCGTTTTATATGTTGGGTTGATATTTTTAATAATTCTGGGAATTTTTCAGATTTCTAAATACATTACCGGTTGGGACTACTTTTTTCTGGAACACATTGAAATTAGAGGTGAGAATTTATCTACCAAGGAGGCCGCCGGATATTGCGACATTGAATTACCTCAAAATTTAATTGCCCTTGATATAGATATGTTATCACGGCATATTAAAAAGATTCACCCGGATTTAAAGCATGTTAGTGTAGAGAGAAAATTACCGAATACTTTAATAGTAATTATTGACCGAAGGAAGCCTTTGGTGCAAGTGAAATTACGTGATGAATATTACCTCGTTGATAGTGAAGGCTTTGTGATTCAAAGAGTTTTAATCAAGGAGAAGAATGCTCCGGTTGTTGTTGGTCTGAGAAGATCAGAAGTACATGATTTGAAGAACGGGATATGCCTTTCTAAAAAGTTGCGCGGGGCACTTGAGTTATTTCAATTGTATAAGTCAATTATTACCGAAGACACGTACAAGGTTGAAACTATTGATGTCAGTAACAGTAAAAATTATATTTTATTTCTCAGCAAAGGATTAGAAATTAGGTTTGGGCGGGGCAGCTTTGAATCCAGAATGAAGAACCTTTTACTCATTTTACGGGAAATGAATGTACCGGATAATTCTTATATTGATTTGAGATTTAAGAATGTAACAGTTGCTCCAAAAAAGATATGAAAAAGAAGCCAAGAATAACCGCTCTTGATATTTCTGATGTAAAAATTGCCGGAGTTGTAGCTGAGCTTGAGTCCGGGAATAAAATAACTATCCTAAGTCATGATATTACAAATGAAACCTGCCTAAAAAACGGGCTTGTTATGGATATAGCAAGAACTGCCGCGGTGATTAAGAACTTTGTAAAAAAACTTCAACATAAATCTCGTACTTCTTCGCCAACTATATCAGTTAATATTACAGGAGAAGATTTAGCTTTAAGCAAATCGCAAGCAGCGATGTTAATTAGCAATGCCAGGGGTATTATCACATCGGCTGATCTTAAAGCGGTTATCAGCCAGGCGCATATCCAAGGGATTTCCCTGGGCAGAAAGGTTATAGAAACTTTTATTTCAAAGTACATGGTTGATGATAGCGTAGAGGTAATTAATCCCCTGCGGATGCATGCCAAAAAACTTTGCGTTCAACTTTCAGTTGTTAGCGGCCTTACAAACCATATAAACAACTTAAAGAAGGCGATAAATCGGGCAGGGTATTGCATAAAAGATTTAGTGGCTGATCCTATAGCTGATAGTTTCTCAACATTAACAGAGAAGGACAAAGATAATGGGGTAGTATTAATAAATATAGGTTGTTTGTTTAGTCAAGTTACTGTTTTTAAGAAAAATAAAATGGAGTATTTAAAAGTACTTAATCGTGGCGGTGCGAATATAACAGAGTCAATTAGCTCATCTCTGGACGTGTCTTTTGAATATGCTGAAGAGTTAAAGAGAAGATATGGCTGCGCGCAATCTTATGATAATCAAAAACAAGAAGTTGTTTTGAAAAAGGATGATGGTACGTTTAAGACAATAAATAAAAATCTTATAACCGACGCGGTTTCCGGAGGGCTCTTTGACATTTTCGATTTTATTAATAAAGAGCTTAAAAGGGCTAATATTTATCTTGAGAAGGATTATAAAATTATTGTGACCGGTGGTTTGGCTCTAATGGATTCCGCGATTGAAGCTCTTCAAGCTAAATTTCATTTAGCCATATCAGCTGGAGTTCCGCGAGGTTACAGCGTTGTAAATGAACTGGTTGCTCCTAATTGGTCCACTTGTCTTGGTGTAGCCAAGAAGTCTCTTATAAATCCTCCCTATATTCCTGATTGCAGGGCATTATCAGTCCCAGGATATATAATGCAGAAGTTTAACGATTTCATGATAGATTATTTTTAATAAGTCTCTGTAAATAAATAAATTATAACTATTATAATATAGTCCATTCTCATCGCGAAAAGGGTAAATTTTAATTGACAGGCTTAAGCCTTTATGCTACCCTAAC
>CBDUVS010000006.1:0-19189 GCA_965370735.1 uncultured bacterium
GGAACGCGTCATTAGAAGAGGTTGTTATGGCTTTAAGATATATTTATGCTGTTAAACTAAAAATAAATGTTAAAAAGCTGCCTCAATTATCTGAATTTGTAAGTAAGGCCTCAGGAAGAGAAATTCCCCGGGGAAAACCCATAATAGGCAAAAGCTGTTTTTTGCACGAATCCGGCATACATCAGGACGGAATAATAAAAAAACAGGTAACCTATGAACCTTTTGAACCATCTATTGTCGGAAGGAGGAATCAGTTGGTATTTGGCAAACATTCAGGTAAGGCGGCAATCAGATATTTTCTTGAGAAAAAGAACATAAAAGTAAGCAGTGATATAACAGGTAAGATATTAGAGGAAGTAAGGTATAAATCCACCGCTCTAAAACGTTGCCTCTCAGACAAAGAGATTTATTCTTTATACAAAAAATTCACCTGATGGCCAAATTAAAAAAAGAGGTTACTAAAAGAAAATTTTTTTTACTTAATTGATTAATCAGTTATTATGATTGATAGACAAAAAGAAGATTTAAAATGGAAGTAAAAAGCAATTGTAAAAATGCTTGACTCGTGGTAAATGGGATGTTAAACTAAAATAACGTACAAGGATGTACATAATGGAAAAAACAAAGATGTCTTATTGCGCAAGGGTGAGCGCGGGGATATCTTTTTTTTATTTATAGTTTCAAAAAACAAACATAAGGAGAAGCAAAATGGCTGAAAACACTAATCCAATGACAAAAAAAGATGTATTAAAATTGGTAAAAGAAAAGGATGTTAAATTTATCAGGTTTTGGTTTACCGACCTTTTAGGCCAGGTGAAGAGTTTTTCTGTTACCGAGAGTGAGTTTGAGGGAGCCCTTGAAAACGGTATGGGGTTTGATGGATCCTCGATCACAGGTTACCAGGATATTGAAGAGTCTGATATGATTGCTATGCCTGATCCTTCAACTTTCCAAATTCTTCCTTGGAGGCCGAAAGAGAAGGCTGTGGCCCGTGTGATTTGTGATATACTTAATCCTGATAAAACACCTTACGAGGGTGACCCCAGATACGTGCTTAAGCGCGCTCTAAAAAGAGCAAAGAAAATGGGTTATGATCACTTCTATATTGGGCCTGAATTAGAGTTCTTTTACTTTAAATCAGATACTGGCACTGAAGTTTTGGATAAAGGCGGTTACTTTGACCTGACTACTCTTGACGTTGCCAGTGATTTAAGACGAGAAACAGTTCTGGCTTTAGAAGAAATGGGTATTCATGTTGAATATTCACACCATGAGGTAGCCCCTTCACAGCACGAAGTTGATATGCGTTACGCGGATGCTCTTAAGATGGCGGACGATGTTATTACCTATAAAGTAGTTGTAAAAGAAATCGCGAATAAATTCGGTGTTTATGCGACTTTTATGCCTAAACCTATATTTGGAGAAAACGGTTCTGGTATGCATACTCATCAGTCACTATTTAAAGGCAATAAGAATGCCTTTCATGATGCTAAATCTAAAGATTTCTTATCAGAGACAGCTTATAGGTATATCGCTGGCTTGCTGAAACATTCAAAGGAAATTTGTTCAATCTTTGCTCAGACAACTAACTCCTACAAGAGATTAGTGCCTGGTTATGAGGCTCCTGTATATATTGCCTGGAGCAGAAGGAACAGAAGTGCTTTAATAAGAGTGCCTCTGTATCATCCCGGCCAGGAGAAGGCAACCAGATGTGAATTCAGGGCATCTGATCCGGTTTGCAATCCTTATTTGACCTTTGCGGCTATGCTGCAGGCGGGCTTAGATGGTATTGAGAAAAAGTATAAAGTGCCGGCTCCAATGGAAAAGAACCTTTATCATTTAACAGATGATGAAAGAAAAGAAAAAGGTATCGAAACCTTACCCGAGAGCTTAGGCCATGCTCTGTCTATTACCGAAGATAGTGAATTGGTTAAAAAGACTTTGGGAAAGCATATCTTTAAGAGGTTTATCGAACTAAAGAAAAAAGAATGGGATGAATACAGAATACAGGTTTCACAGTATGAATTAGATAAGTATTTACCTATATCTTAATAAATAAAAAAATAATAAGAAATCTGTTGCACCAGCTTAAGAGCGGGTGCAGACAGATTTATTGTCTATGCAAAAAAATAATTTTCCGCTTCAACAAGGGCTTTATAATCCTAAATTAGAAAAAGATTCCTGCGGTGTCGGTTTTATCTGCGATATTGAAGGCAGAAGGTCAAACTCTATTCTTAAAAAATCACTTATCATTTTAGAACGCCTTGCTCACCGCGGGGCTGTGGGAGCTGATCCCAAGACGGGTGATGGTGCCGGCATACTCATTCAAATGCCCCATGAGCATTTAATCAAAGTAGCCAAGAAAGAACATATTAACTTGCCGGATGTGGGTTTTTACGGTTCAGGCATCATATTTTTTCCTAAAAAAAGTTCTGAGCGGGAAAAATGCAAACAACTCATTTTAAAAATTTCAAAAAGAAATAATCTTAAAATTTTAGGCTATAGGCGAGTGCCTGTAAAAAGGTCAGCTATTGGCAGGGGAGCCCAAGAAACGCAGCCGGAAATAGAGCAAATTTTTGTAGTGTCTTTGAGAGATACAAGGAATAATCTTTCTTTAGAAAGAAGGCTATATCTATTAAGAAAAGAAGTTGAAAATAAAATACCTTCTTTAAAATTAAAGCAGGAGAATAACTTTTATATTTGCAGTTTATCCAGTGAAACTTTTATTTATAAAGGGCTTTTCATGCCGCATCAGGTTGGCCGGTTTTTTCTTGATTTAGATGATAAGGATGTTAAAACTTCTCTTGCTCTGGTACATTCAAGATACAGCACGAATACTTTTCCCTCCTGGAGCTTGGCCCAGCCTTTTAGGATGCTGGCCCACAATGGAGAAATTAATACTATAAAAGGTAATGTAAACTGGATGAAGGCCAGGGAAGGTTTAATATCATCAGAAATATTTAAAAATAGTTTAAAAAAAGTATTTCCCGCTGTTGCACCGCAGGGGAGCGATTCATCTTCCTTAGATAATGCCTTTGAGTTGCTTAATTTATGCGGTAGATCCTTAGCTCATGCAATAACCATGCTCATTCCTCCCGCCTGGCAGCAGAACAATCTGTTAGATAACAGAATTAAAGATTTTTATAAATACCACTCGGCTTTAATGGAGCCCTGGGATGGGCCGGCAGCTATTGTTTTTACAAACGGTAAAAAAGTGGGCGCTTTATTAGATAGAAACGGCTTAAGGCCGGCCCGTTATATAATTACTAAAGATAATTTGGTTATTATGGCTTCTGAAGTGGGCGTGCTTGATACGGAAGCTAAAAATATTAAACTATCAGGCAGGCTGGAACCGGGAAAAATTTTTCTGATTGATACAGAAAAAAAACAAATTATCGATGATGAGATAATAAAAAAAGAATTAGCTAAAGCCCAGCCTTACAGCAGATGGCTTAAAAATAATGTTCTCGATTTAGATAAACTCATCGGCGGCAGGGCTAAAAAAGAAAAAATGGACTTAAAAACTATGATGCTGACTTTTGGTTACACCAGGGAAGATTTAAATAAGATTATTCTTCCCATGGCCGAAGAAGCAAAAGAACCCATAGGTGCTATGGGCAATGATACGCCGCATGCTGTTTTATCTAAAAGGCCTCAACTGATTTATAATTATTTTAAACAATTGTTTGCCCAGGTTACTAATCCCCCAATAGATCCTATTAGGGAAGAAATTGTAACCAGCTTAAGCTGTTTTATCGGGCCTGAGGAAAACATTTTAAATCAAAGTCCTGGGCATGTTAGGAGAATATATTTAAAACAACCGCTTTTAACAGATAAACAGCTTAAAAAAATAGAGAATTTGAACCGCAAGGAGCATAAGACAAAAACGCTTTCGCTTTGTTTTGAGGCATCAAAAGCTTCTAATATGCTCAAGAGAATAAATGCCTTGTGCCTTGAAGCCGAAAGTGCTGTAAAAAAAGGTTATGGTTTTATAATTTTAAGTGATAGAGGTGTTAATAATAAAAGGGCTGCAGTAAGTGCTTTGTTAGCTTTAGGAGCCGTTCATCATCATTTGGTTAAAAAATTATTAAGGACTAAGACAGCTCTTATTCTTGAAACGGCAGAAGTCAGAGAAGTGCATCATTTCGCGATGCTTTTTGCTCACGGAGCCGATGCTGTAAATCCCTATTTAGCTTTTGAAATAATTAAACATTTAATTAAAAATAACGAAGTAAAACTTTCTTATGATAAAGCTCTTAAAAATTATATTAGGGCGGTTAATCAAGGGCTTTTAAAAATACTTTCTAAAATGGGTATATCAACCCTGCAGAGTTATAAAGGGGCCCAGATATGTGAAGCCCTGGGTTTATCGAAAGAAGTAATTCGTAAATGCTTTTTGCAGACTGTTTCGAGAATCGAAGGAGCTAGTTTTAATAGTTTAGCTAAGGAGGTTCTCATGAGACATCAAGAGGGCTGTGGGCAAAATGGTAATTCCGATAAACTACTTCCTGCCGGAGGGATTTATCAGTGGAAGAAAGATGGAGAATTTCATTTATGGAGTCCTAATTCTATAGCTTTATTACAGGATGCTACCAAAAAGAATGACTATGAGATTTATAAAAAGTTTACTGATGTTATAAATGACCAAAAAAACAATCCAACTACTTTAAGAAGTCTTTTTGATTTTAAGAAGAGCAAAGCTATTCCATTAAGTCAAGTTGAGTCAGAAAAAGAAATATTAAAACGTTTTGTTACCGGTGCTATGAGCTTTGGCTCCATTAGTAAGGAAGCACATGAACATATTGCCATTGCTTTAAACAGAATTAAGGGTAAATCAAATACCGGTGAAGGAGGAGAAGATCCTTTAAGGTTCAAGGCACTTAAAAACGGAGATTCAAAAAGGAGTGCTATTAAGCAGGTGGCTTCAGGTAGATTTGGAGTTAACACCAATTATTTGGTTAATGCTGATGAGATTCAGATTAAAATCGCTCAAGGTGCCAAACCGGGTGAAGGAGGCCAATTACCGGGGCACAAGGTGAGCAAGGTTATCGCTAGAATAAGGTTTACAACTCCCGGAGTTACTCTGATTTCACCGCCGCCGCACCATGACATTTATTCTATAGAAGATTTAGCCCAGCTTATTTTTGACTTAAAGAATGTTAATCTTAAGGCCAGAATAAGCGTGAAACTGGTTTCTGAAATAGGTGTGGGTACGGTTGCGGCCGGTGTGGCTAAGGGCCATGCCGATATGATTCTTATTTCAGGTGCCGATGGGGGTACGGGTGCCTCACCCTTAAGCTCTATCAGGCACGCGGGGCTTCCCTGGGAATTAGGTTTATCAGAAACCCATCAGACCTTAGTCCTAAATGGCCTAAGAAATAGAGTCAAATTACAGGTTGATGGCCAGATGCGCACCGCCAGGGATGTGGCCATTGCGACTTTATTAGGTGCTGAAGAATACGGTTTTTGCACAGCGGCTTTAATTATTTTAGGATGTGTTATGTTAAGGCATTGTCATCTTAATAATTGTTCTTTGGGAGTAGCTACTCAGGATGAGGTTTTAAGAAAGAGATTTTCCGGTAAACCAGAATATTTGGTTAATTACTTTAAGTTTATAGCCAAAGACTTAAGGGAGATTATGTCTATGCTTGGCTTTAAGACTTTAGATGAAATGGTCGGAAGAAGCGATTTCCTAAAAGTTAAAAAGCAAGTTAATTTTTGGAAAGCAAAGGAGCTTGATTTTTCCAATGTATTTTACAGGCCTCAAATAAAAAGTCCCAAAGAAGGAAAATACAGCCAAAAGCAGGATCATGGTATTGAGGCAGTATTAGATAAAAAGCTTATTAAACTTTCCAAGGCAGCTTTAAAAAGTAAAGCTTCTATGAGAGGCGAGCTTAAAATTAATAATACCAATAGAGCCGTCGGGGCGATGCTTTCAGGTAAGGTGTGTTCTCTTTTTGGTGAAGACGGCTTAGCTGACGATAGTATTAATTTTAAATTTAATGGGATAGCCGGGCAAAGCTTTGCGGCTTGGCTAGCCAAAGGAGTAACTTTTGAATTAGAGGGTATGGCTAATGATTATGTAGGCAAGGGTATTTCCGGTGGTAAAGTTATTATTTATCCAGATAAAGAAAGTGATTTTGCGGCTGATAAAAATATTATTATTGGTAATACCACCTTTTACGGAGCTATTTCCGGTGAGGCTTATATCTCAGGCGTAGCCGGGGAGAGATATTGCGTTAGAAACTCAGGTTTAATTAGTGTAATCGAAGGCGTGGGCGACCATGGGTGCGAATATATGACAGGTGGCATTACGGTTATTATTGGTAAAACCGGAAGAAATTTTGCAGCTGGCATGTCTGGCGGTATCGCCTATGTTTTAGATGAAGATAAAGATTTTAAGAAAAAATGCAATCTGGAAATGGTTGAATTAGAAAACCTTAATTCTACGGACAAGGAAACAATTCATAGTTTGCTTCATAATCATTATAAATATACGAAGAGTAAAAAAGCTGAAACCATTCTTAATAATTATGATGTTTACTTAAAAAAATTCAAAAAAGTTATGCCTCTTGAATACAAAAGAATACTTGAAACGTACAAATTAGATAAAAAATTAGACGTTGCCGAAAGTAAATAATGAAAGCGAAAAAAGGATTTCTGGAAATAGAAAGAAAAAAACCGAGCTATAGGGCTGTCTCGCAAAGGGTGAAAGATTATAAAGAAGTAGCTCTTTTAAGAAGTGAAGCTGATACTGCCAGGCAGGCTTCGCGCTGTATGGATTGCGGTACACCTTTTTGTAATTGGGCTTGTCCTTTGGGTAATTATATTTCCGAGTGGAACGATGAACTCTTTAGAGGTAATTGGAAGAGAGCCTTTGAGCTTTTAAACGCGACTAATAATCTGCCTGAGATTACAGGTAGGATTTGTCCGGCTTTATGTGAATACTCATGTGTTTTAGGCCTTAATGATGATGCGGTGACTGTCAGGGAGAATGAACTGGCGATTATTGAGCATGGTTTTAGAAAAGGCTGGTTAAAGCCCCAAAAACCAAAAAAAAGAACCAATAAAAAAATAGCTGTTATTGGATCCGGGCCAGCTGGCTTATCCTGTGCTATGCAATTAAATAAAGCAGGGCATATGGTAATAATGTTTGAGAAAGATAGAAAAGCAGGTGGAATATTAAGATACGGTATACCTGATTTTAAGCTTGAGAAGAAGATTTTAGACAGGCGCCTTGACATTTTAAAGAAAGAAGGCATAATAATCAAGACGTCCACGAATGTGGGGGTTGATATTAAAAGCCAAAATCTTTTAAAAGCCTTTGATGCGGTGTGTTTGGCTGGCGGAAGTGGAATCCCCAGAGACATAAATATAAAAGGTAGAAGCTTGAAAGGAATTTGCTTTGCTATAGAATTTCTTACTCAATCTAATAGGGCTGTTTCCGGTGAGAAACACGCTTACAATAATGAACTTTGGGCCAAGGACAAGAACGTTATTGTAATCGGCGGAGGAGATACGGGGGCTGATTGTATGGGCGTAGCTCACAGGCAGGGTGCTAAAAATGTTGTGCAGCTTGAAATAATGCCCAAACCACCCGAATGCCGTAGCCATAAATACCCTTGGCCGCACTACCCTTTATTACTTAAGACTTCAACTTCTCATGAAGAGGGCGGAGACAGATATTGGTCTGTAATGACTACAAAGTTTAAGGGTAAATGCGGTTTTGTTAATAAACTTTGTTGCGTAAAGATTGATTTTAAAGAGGATTCTGATGGTTGTTCATTAATGAAAGAAACTAAGGACAGTAAATTTGAAATGGATGCTGATTTAGTTATTATTGCTGCAGGTTTTCTTCATCCGGAACATAAATGTTTAATAAATGATTTAAAGCTTAAACTGAATAAGGAAGGAAATGTAAGGACTGATCAGAATTTTATGACTTCAAAGAAAAAAGTTTTTGCAGCCGGAGATTTAAGAAGAGGTCAGTCATTAATTGTTTGGGCTATATCAGAAGGCAGAAAAGCAGCCTTTTGTATAGATAAATATCTAATGAAGAAGAGCAGTTTACCTTATATTTAGGAGTTTTTATGAAAGCCATACTTGCTTTAGAAGACGGAACAATTTTTGAGGGCAGATCATTCGGAGCTGAAGGTGAAATTGCCGCAGAAGTTGTCTTTAATACTAGCATGTCTGGTTATCAGGAGATACTGACCGACCCGTCATATAAGGGGCAGTTTGTTTGTATGACTTATCCCTTAATTGGTAATTATGGCGTTAATTCTGAAGATGTTGAATCTAAAAAGCCCCAAGTAGAGGGTTTCATTATTAAAGAGTTAGCATCTTTAGAGAGTAACTGGAGAGCTAACAAAGATTTGGGTTCCTACTTAAAAGAAAACGATATTATAGGTGTTGAGGGAATTGATACCAGAAGCCTAACTATACACATAAGGGAAAAAGGTTCCTTAAAGGCAGTCCTTTCCACTAAGGATTTTAATAAAAAAAGTTTAATTAAGAAAGCTCGAGATTTTAGAGGATTAATCGGGCAGGATTTAGTTAAAAAAGTAACTACAAGCAAGAAAAAAGATTATAATAAAAAGGGTAAATACAAAGTAGCTGTTATTGATTGTGGAATTAAATATAATATTTTAAGAGAGTTGGCCCAGCGAAATTGTCAGCTTAAACTCTTTCCCGCAAAAACTAAAGCTGTAGAGATACTCAAAATGAAACCAGATGGAATATTTTTATCAAACGGTCCCGGTGATCCTGAGGGTGCGCCATATGTGACTGAAACTGTAAAACAATTTTTGGGTAAAGTGCCTATTTTTGGAATTTGCTTGGGCCAGCAGATGCTGGGTTTAGCCCTTGGCGGTAAAACATATAAATTGAAATTTGGACATCATGGAGCCAATCATCCAGTAAAAGATTTGAAGACTAATAAAATAGTGATAACAGCGCAAAATCATAACTTCTGCGTAGACATAAATTCACTTAATAAAAACGATATTGAAGTAACCCACATGAATCTAAACGATAATACTCTAGAAGGTATAAAACATAAAAAAATACCTGCCTTTTCTGTGCAATTTCATCCTGAGGCCTCGCCCGGGCCGAATGATGCTAAATATATATTTGACGATTTTATAAAATTAATGAGGAAGCATAGTGCCAAAAAGAAATGACCTAAAAAAAATATTAATTGTAGGAGCTGGTCCGATTATAATCGGTCAGGCGTGTGAATTTGATTATTCCGGCTCGCAAGCCTGTAAAGTCTTAAAAAGTGAAGGTTATAAGGTTATTTTATTAAATAGTAATCCGGCCACCATCATGACCGATCCGGATATGGCTGATAGAGTATATATAGAGCCGGTAACCGCTGATATAGTTGAGGAGATTGTAAAAAAAGAAAGACCGGATGCGATTTTGCCTACTTTAGGTGGACAAACAGGCCTTAATGTAACGGTGGAGGCTGCAAAAAGAGGTATCTTTAAAAAGTATAATGTTGAAGTTATAGGAGCCAACATTAAATCTATAAAAAAAGCTGAAGATAGAGAGCTTTTTAGAAGAGCCATGAAGAAGATTGGCTTAGATATGCCAGAGAGTGGTAAGGCTAACACTTTAAAAGAGGCTCAGGCGGTGGCTGAGAGAATTGGTTATCCTTTAATTATAAGACCGGCTTTTACTTTAGGTGGCCGCGGTGGAGGCATTGCCAATAATAAAGAAGAATTTAAAGAAATTGTTAAAAGTGGCATTGAAGCCAGCATGATAAATGAGATTTTAGTTGAAGAATCAATCTCTGGCTGGAAAGAATATGAAATGGAGGTTATGAGAGATGTTAATGATAACGTAGTTATCATCTGCTCTATTGAGAATTTTGATGCCATGGGAGTGCACACGGGAGACTCAATAACAGTAGCTCCTATCCAGACCCTAACAGATAAAGAGTATCAGAAAATGCGCGATGCTTCTATTGCTTGCATAAGAGAAATAGGTGTTGAAACAGGAGGCTCTAACGTGCAGTTTGCGGTTAATCCTAAAGATGGCCAAATGGTAATTATTGAGATGAATCCCAGGGTTTCACGTTCATCAGCTTTGGCCTCTAAAGCGACAGGTTTCCCGATTGCTAAAATTGCCGCCAAGCTGGCAGTGGGTTATACCTTAGATGAGATTCCCAATGATATTACTCAAAAAACTCCATCATGTTTTGAGCCGACGATTGATTACTGTGTGGTAAAAATACCCAGGTTTACCTTTGAAAAATTTAAGGAAACCAATGACACCTTAACTTCTTCGATGAAGTCAATTGGGGAGACTATGGCAATTGGTAGAACTTTTAAAGAATCCCTGCAAAAAGCCCTGCGTTCTCTAGAAACCGGTGTCAGCGGTCTGATAGATATTGAGGATGATGTTTCTAAAAAAGAACTCTTTGAATTATTATCCAGGCCCAATGCTCAGAGAATATTCTATATTAAAAAAGCTTTAAAAGAAGGAATATCATTGGATGAAATTTATAAATATTCGAAAATAGATAAATGGTTTTTAGCCAACATATTTGATATTGTGAAAATGGAAGAGAATATCGTTAAAAACAGAAAGAAAAAAGGCAAAGCCTTAATTGAGATAGTTAGAGAAGCCAAGAAATACGGGTTTTCCGACAAACAACTGTCGACCTTACTTAAGAAGACAGAAATTTGGGTATATAAATTCAGAAAAGATAACGGCATAACTCCGGCGTTTAAACTGGTCGATACCTGTGCGGCGGAGTTCGAGGCCTATACGCCTTACTATTACTCTACATATGAGTAAGAGGGATAAGATATGTGCGGAATATTCGGTATTACGAATCATAAAGATGCGGCAAAGTTAGCTTATCTAGGGCTTTATGCCCTGCAGCACCGCGGAGAAGAAAGCGCGGGCATTGTTACTAGACATTGCAAAAAACTTCTTAATCATAAGGGGATGGGCCTAGTCGGTGATATTTTTAATAAAGATGTTCTTAAAAACCTTAAGGGTGATATAGCCGTTGGTCATGTAAGATATTCTACTACCGGCTCAACCACGACTAAAAATATTCAGCCATTTTATATCAAACATAAGAAAGATCAACTGGCTATCGCTCACAATGGTAATCTCATTAATACAGCTGAGCTCCATGGGCAATTAGAGAAGAATGGAGCGATCTTTCAGACAACGATGGATTCTGAAATCATAGCCCATCTATTTACTCATAGTAAGGAAAAAAACCATAAGAAGCTTATCAGCAATATGCTTTGTCAGCTTCGAGGGGCTTATTCTTTAGTTATGCTTTTGAATGATGTTTTAATAGGAGCTAGAGATCCTTTTGGTTGGAGGCCGCTATGTATAGGTAAGTTGGATGAGAGTTATGTATTAGCTAGTGAAACCTGCGCTCTTGATTTAATTCAGGCTGAGTATGTACGCGATGTTGAGCCGGGCGAAATTGTTTTTATCAGCAAAAAAGGGATTGAATGTATAAAGCCTTCTACAGAACACAAAAAGGCTTTTTGTATATTTGAATACATCTATTTTTCAAGGCCGGACAGTAATATATTTGGTAGTAACGTTTATTTAAGTAGAAAACAGCTCGGTAGACAATTAGCTAAAGAACATCCTGTGGATTGTGATCTGGTGATGTCAATTCCAGACTCAGGCAGCTACGCTGCTGTGGGTTATGCTGCGGCTTTAAGGAAGCCCTGTGAAGTAGGGATGATTAGAAATCATTATGTAGGCCGTACTTTTATTCAGCCTTCACAGTTTATAAGAGATTTTAAGGTAAAGATTAAGCTTAATCCTATAAAAGCTGTCTTAAAAGGTAAAAAAGTTGCTGTTATCGAGGATTCCATTGTGAGAGGCACAACCAGTAAAGCCAGAATAAAGGCTTTAAGGGATGCTGGTGCTAAAGAAATTCATATGCGGGTAACCTGTCCGCCTCTAAAATATCCCTGTTTTTTTGGAATAGATTTCCCCACAAAAAAAGAACTTATCGCTTCAAATCAAACCATAAGAGAAATCACAAACCACCTGAAATTAGATTCACTTGAATATATTAGTTTAGAAGGCATGCTGAAATCTATGAAGCAGCCAGATAACAATTTCTGTACGGCCTGTTTTAACGGAAATTACCCGGTGAAATTACCCAAAAAGTTATCAAAATATATACTGGAGAAGTGAAGACTCATTAAAGATAGTTGTAAAGTAATAGACAATTGCTATTTTTTTTATTATAATATAAACATTAAATGTACAAGTACCTTCTGTTGTGTTTTGCAGGAGGTTTTACTGCTTATAAGGGGTTTAAAATATTAAGGTTGAATTTATTACAAGAAGAATAATATGAAGAATAAGACTAATTATGATGTTATTGTCGTGGGAGCGGGACATGCCGGTTGCGAAGCGGCTTTAGCTTCTGCTCGTCTTAAATTAGATACCGCTTTGGTTACATTTAATATAGATAAAATAGCGCTTTTAAGTTGTAATCCGGCGGTAGGCGGCTTAGGCAAAGGCCAGCTGGTTAAAGAAATTGACGCCCTGGGCGGTGAAATTGCCAAGGCGGCTGATAGCGCCGGTATTCAGTTTAAAAAACTTAATGCTTCTAAAGGGCCGGCGGTTTGGTCCAGCCGAGCTCAGGTGGATATGAATGATTATCCCGCGTATATGAGGCGGGTCATTGAGAAGCAAAATAACCTGACTCTTATTAAGGGGGAGGCCACAGGTTTTATTATTAAAGCAGGTAAAATACAGGGCTTGAAATTAGATAAAAATAGAACTTTAAAAGCAAAAAAAGTTATTTTAGCCTGTGGAACTTTTTTAAACGGCCTGATGCATATCGGTATGGAGAGTTTTCAAGGCGGCAGGATAGAGGAGCCGGTCTCGGCTAAGAAAATTTCAAGAGAATTAAAAAAAATCGGCCATAAAATGCTTCGCTTTAAAACCGGCACCTGCGCCAGGTTAGATAGTAAATCTATAGATTTTTCAAAGTGTACAACTCAGGAAGGTGATAAACCGCCACTGCCATTTTCTTTATCGAGTGAGAAATTAACCAAGAAACAAGTTACCTGCTATATAACCTATACTAATGAAAAAACTCATAAAATAATCAGGAATGATTTAGATCGCTCACCTTTATTTTCAGGAAAAATTACCGGAACAGGAGTGAGATATTGTCCGTCATTAGAGGACAAAGTAGTAAAGTTTCCACATCATAAGCGCCATCAGATTTTTCTAGAACCGGAAACAAAAGAAAATATCCAGTATTATCCCAATGGTTTATCAACCAGTTTACCCAGAGATACTCAGGATGCCTTTATCCGTTCGGTGCCGGGATTAAAGAAAGTAAAAATTAACCGCTATGGCTATGGCATAGAACATGATGCTATTGATTCAACCCAGCTTTACCCGACTCTGGAATCTAAAATAATTAAAGGGCTTTATTTGGCCGGCCAGATTAATGGGACTACCGGTTATGAAGAAGCAGCCGCCCAAGGGATTATTGCCGGAATTAATGCCGCTTTATCCATCAAGAAGAAAGAACTCCTTGTATTAGATAGAGCTTCAAGCTATATTGGGGTTTTAATTGATGATTTGGTAACTAAAGGAACTAATGAACCTTATAGAATGTTGACCTCAAGAGTGGAGTACCGTCTTATTATAAGAGAAGATAATGCCGATTTACGTTTAAGAAAAGTAGGCTATAAAGTAGGTTTAATTAGTAAAAAAGAATATAGTAAAACTCTAAAGAAAGAAAAAGAAATAACAGCGGCTATAAAATTTTTAAAAACGGAGAAAATATGCCATAGAACCGGTAAGATAACTCTCTATCAGGATTTAAAGCGGCCAGAGGTAAAGATAGATAGTATTAAAAAGAAGTATAAACTTAAATTTTCTGATGCAGCTCTAAGGCAGGTAGAAATAGCGGCTAAATATGAGGGCTTTATTAAGAGACAGGAAGCTCAAGTGAAGGCCTTTGAGGATTTAGAGAAAATTAAAATACCAATAAGTATAAATTATAAAAAAGTACCTTCTTTATCTTTAGAGATAATAGAAAAACTAACTTATTTTAGGCCTCTTACCTTGGGTCAAGCCAACCGTATCTCAGGGGTTACTCCGGCGGCTATAACTATATTAATAGTTTATTTAAAAAAGAGAAAAAATGCATCTAAAGGCAAAATATAGAAAAATTACGAAATAGAATCAAATAATTAAGATTGAAATTTATATGCTTGTAATATAAAATATATGTGTGCGATATAAGCTTCCTCAAAAAATGAAGTTCCTATATTAGTTGTTAGCTATAAATAAAAGAAAAAAATAATGAGAATACTAATTATCTTCAATCGTCAACCTTATGATAACACGGATGTCACATGGAATGGATTGCGTCTTGCGGGGAAATTACTGGATGAAGAACAGGAAGTAAAAATATTTTTGATGAATGATTCTGTTGATATGGCGCGTAATGTATGTAAGCCCCCTGAAGGATATGATCAAGATTTATCTCAAATGTTAAAAGAACTTATCACAAAAGGTATGCCTGTTAAAGTGTGCGGTACTTGCATGGTACGTTGTGGAATTCACAGAAATCAGCCTTATTTTGAAGGTGCTCAGAAAGCTACAATGCCGGAATTAGCCGAATGGGTAGTCGATTGTGAAAAAGTACTTACTTTCTAATGTATAGAAAAGTTGATAAGAAAGTATCTCATGAAAGATAGCAAATTTGTATTCCAATCAATAGGAATTATCCATTCTCCGCATAAAGTAATTTCCAAAATCCCGATACAACCTGTTTTTTGTAATGGCATTGAAGGTACAGTTATATTAAATAATAAATATACTGACGGATTGAAAGATTTGCAAGGATTCTCTCATATCTATTTGTTCTATTATTTCAATTATTCACAGAAAACGTGTTTACGTTTAAAGCCGTATCTCTCAGATCGTGAACATGGTATTTTTGCTACACGCGCTCCGCACCGTCCCAATAAATTGGGGATGAGTCTTGTGCGATTGGATAGAATTGAAGATAATATTCTTTATGTCAGAGACGTTGATATATTGGATGGCACACCTTTACTTGACATCAAACCATATATACAAAGGTTTGATTCAAGGAAAGATGCCAAATCAGGGTGGCAAGACGCTGTTTTAAATGATGTTGCATCCTCGCGAGGTTTGAGAAATTTTAAGAGGCAGAAAGAAAAAAGCTAACAAATCATTCCGCCTGATTCCGAACGCGTAAATTAAAATAATAATAAAAAAGGATAAAACATATTTTATAAATATCTTGACTTATATGTATGTTTAATGCATATTAGTACATATAAATAGTATGATAGAAAGGAGTATTTATATGAGAACAACCTTAAATATTATAGATGATTTGATTAAAAAGGTGTCAAAACTTACAGGAGTTAAAGAGAAAACTACTCTTGTTCGTTTAGGCCTGGAGGCTTTAATTGCAAAGGAAAGCAGTAAAAGGCTGGCTAAATTAAGCAGGACAGAAAAAAATCTACATGTAGCTTCTCGCAGGAGAACAAGTTAATGGTTCTTGTCGATACATCGGTTTGGGTTTCTCATTTGCGTGACGGTAACGCGGAGCTCGAAAGGCTTCTCAATGTTGGTGATGTAGTCTGTCATGAGTTTATTATTGGAGAACTGGCTTGCGGCAACATTAAAAACAGAGATACAATATTATCTTTATTTAATGATTTGCCCATGGTTGAAGTAGTAGGTTTTCGGGAAGCTTTGTTGTTTATTGAGAAAAATAAGTTGATAGGTAAAGGGCTCGGGTTTATTGATATTCATCTTTTAGCATCTGCGGTGTTAAGCGATGTCTTATTGTGGACTTTAGATAGCAAGTTAAAAAAAGCAGCGTTTGCCTTAGGGATAGGTTATAAATAAGTAGATAAGATTAAGTGTTCCCCCGCGGAGGTGTAAGATTAGAGATAAATAAATACTTGACTTAAATGTATTCATAGCGTACAATGTATTACAAATGAATACAAAGGAGAATAAAATTATGAGTAAAGCTGTATCAGTAAGAATTCCTGACAAATTAATTGAAGAGCTTGATTCTGTAGTTAAAACTACAGAACGATCCAGATCTTTTCTTATTCAAAAAGCTCTTGAGGCTTATCTTGTTGAGCAGGCTGATTTACAGATTGCGTTGGATAGACTGCACGACACCACTGATTCTGTTATATCACTTAGTCAAATGAAGCAAGAGCTTGAAATATAAAATTGCCTTTAAGAAATCAATCAGCCGGGATTTAAAAAATATAGGTAAAATTCAAGTTAAGAGGATATTAAATAAAATAGATAAAGAATTACCTTCTGCGGCAAATAAATTCCCAGAATTAAAAGGGAAATTTAAAGGATTGCGTAAGCTCAGAATAGGCGATTATAGAGTGGTTTATACTATTATTAAAGATGGTGTATTGATTTTAAGGATTGGGCATAGAAAAGAAGTTTATAAAGGGTAAATAATATTAACTAGGTTATTATTTTTTGTATATAATATAATTAACAAGAGGCGATAAATGAAAAATAATAATTCAATTGAAAATAACTGGGTAGCTATACTGGATTTTGGTTCACAGTATACACATTTAATTGCGAGACGTGTCCGTGAATTAAAAGTCTATTCCGAGATAGTACCCTTTAATATTAAGGCTAAAAACTTAGTTAAACGAAACCCCAAGGCTATTATTCTTTCCGGCGGCCCCGCCAGTGTTACCGCTAAAAAGAGCCCTATATGTGATAAGGGGATATTTGAATTAGGCATTCCTGTCTTAGGTATTTGTTATGGGGCTCAATTGATGAGTAAGGTCTTTGGGGGTAAGGTAATCGGAGCCAAGAAGAGAGAGTACGGTAAGGCAGAATTTAGGTCCAAAACCAGTAGAAACCTTTTTAAAGGAATCAATAAAAGTCAAAACGTCTGGATGAGCCACGGGGACAGGATTAAAAAATTACCCCGCGGTTTTAAAGTAATAGGAACAACATCTAATTCACCGGTGGCGGCTATGGCTGATGAGAAAAAGAAGTTTTACGGCCTGCAGTTTCATCCGGAAGTAGTTCATACTCCCAACGGAAAGACTATCATAAAGAATTTTGTAAAAGATATCGCTAAATGCAAATCTAGCTGGAGCATGCAGTCCTTCGTGAAAGAGACAATCAAGAAAATCAGAGAAGATGTTGGTAAAGACAAGGTACTCTGCGGTATGTCAGGCGGAGTCGACTCCTCAGTTTTAGCTTTATTGCTTCATAAAGCTATAGGTAAAAACCTAATCTCTATTTTTATAGACCACGGTTTAGGCAGAAAAGATGAAGCCAAACAGGTAGAAAAAAGATTTAAAAAATATTATAAGTTAAATTTAAAAGTTGTTAATGCCCAGAATGATTTTTTAAAGGCCTTAAAAAATGTAACTGATCCTGAGAAGAAGAGGAAGATCATAGGTAAAACTTTTATTAAAATTTTTGAGAGAGAGACCAATGCCCTGGGAGGCACGGGAAAACTTGGTAAGATAAAATATCTGGCACAAGGCACTCTTTATCCTGACGTAATTGAGTCTATCTCACCTACGGGCGGGCCCTCAGTCACTATTAAAAGTCATCATAATGTTGGAGGGTTACCCAAAAGATTAAACTTCAAGTTAGTTGAGCCTTTAAGAGATTTATTTAAGGATGAAGTTAGGTTAGTCGGAAAAGAACTTAAGATGCCGGATGAAATAATCTACAGGCAGCCTTTTCCCGGTCCGGGCCTGGCAGTTAGAATTGTTGGAGCGGTTACTAAAGAAAGATGTAACATCTTAAGAGAGGCCGACTGGATTTTAAATGATGAAATAAAAAAAGCGGGATTCTATAGAAAACTCTGGCAGTCATTTTGCGTTTATCTTCCCGTGAAGTCGGTTGGTGTTATGGGTGATGAAAGAACTTATGAAGATGCTATCGCCATAAGGGCGGTAGTCAGTGAAGATGCCATGACGGCCAACTGGGCACATCTGCCTTATAGTCTGCTTGAGAAGATATCTAACAAGATAATAAATGAAGTAAAAGGCATTAACCGCGTAGTCTATGACATTTCCTCTAAACCGCCAAGCACCATAGAGTGGGAATAAAAGCAGGATTGAAAAAATATATGAAAAATAGAAAAACCAATTCAGCCATTTTGCTTATGCATTCTCCCGATAGAAAAAGGTTGGTGGCCGCGGTAACAAGGTTTTTAGCTGTTAATAACGGCAATATCCTTTTCCTGGAGCAGTACGTGGACTCCAACGAAAAAGCTTTTTTCATGAGGATTGAGTGGGACCTATCCAAATTCAAAATACTCCGTGATAAAATAGGAAATAACTTTGATAAGCAGGTAGCAAAAAAATTTAATATGAAGTGGCAGCTGTATTTTTCAGATGTAAGGCCTAAAATGGCTATCTTTGTCTCAAAGTTTTCGCATTGCTTATATGATATTTTATCCCGAGCTCAATCAGATGATTATAACGTAGAAATTCCTCTTATTATAAGTAATCATCAAGAGATAAAAGAGATAGCTCGAAAGTTTAATATTGATTTTTACTATTTTGATTTAAACGGACGCAATAAAAAAACACAGGAAAAAGCGGAACTAAAACTACTTAAAAATTACGATATCGATTTTATTGTTCTCGCTCGTTACATGCGGGTTTTAAGCAGTGATTTTATAAAACGATATCCTAATAGAATTATTAATATTCACCATTCTTTTTTGCCGGCTTTTGCCGGAGGAATGCCCTATCATTCGGCCCATAAAAGAGGAGTTAAGATAGTCGGGGCAACCAGTCATTATGTAACTAAAGATTTGGATGCCGGGCCGATAATTGAGCAGGATGTTATTCGGGTAAGCCATGCCGACTCAGTAAATGATTTGATTCGCAAGGGCAGGGACTTAGAAAAAGTGGTTTTGTCCCGGGCAATATGGTATCACTTAATGAGGAAAACCATGCTTTATAAAAACAGGGTTATTGTTTTTAATTAAGAGTTTTTGTTATGGCAAAAGAAAAAATTCTGGTTATAGAAGACGATAAAAACATTTCTAAATTATTAAAATACAATTTGGAAAAAGAGGGCTATGAGGCCAAGATAGCAAAATCAGGTGAGCTAGCCTTAAAGTGTCTGGATGAGGAAAACTTTGGTTTAATTCTTT
>CBDUVS010000007.1:0-18988 GCA_965370735.1 uncultured bacterium
AACAAATATCAAAGGCGCTGATTGATGAAAAGTCAGCGCTTTTTTATATTTAAGTTGCAAAATTGAAACTCGTTGTTATAATAAAGACTAAAATGCAGATAAAACAATGTCAAACAAACGTAATATATACTTAAAGAGTAAACAGCTTTTTATAAATGATAAGCCTTTTATTATGTTTTCCGGCGAGGTGCATTATTTTAGAATTCCGCGCGATAAATGGAAAGTGATAATTGAGAAGGCTAAGGCCGCGGGGCTTAATACCATATCGACCTATATACCCTGGCGCTGGCATGAGTATAAAGAAGGAAAATTTGATTTTACGGGCAAGACTCTTAAAGAAAGAAACCTTATTGCTTTTTTGGATTTAGTAAAGAAAGCCGGTTTATATTTGTCCTTAAGGCCCGGGCCCATATGCCACGGGGAGATTATCGACGACGGCCTTCCGGCCTGGCTTTTTGATAGCTATCCTCAGATTCGGTTAAAAAAACCTAATGGTGAACTGTTCAGGGGGGCAATGATATCTTTTATGCATCCCGATTATCTGAGATTGGTTTCTAAGTGGTATGAGAAAATTATGCCCATTATTGCCGAGCGTCAATTTACTAAAGGTGAGAATGTAATTTTAGTCCAGTTGGATAATGAAATCAGTATGATTAACTGGCTCACAAAAATAGCTGATACAACTCATCCGGCATTAAAAGGCTATAGGAATTATCTTAAAGATAAATACGGGGACGTGAAAGAATTAAATAAAAAGTATCACACGAGATATAAATCTTTTAATCAAATTAAATATCCGGATATTAATTATGATCAACAGCCGGGATCAATGTTCTGGGATTGGATGTATTACTGGCGTTCTTTTTATTCCGGATATTTTTTACATTTAAGCAAATTAGCCCGGTCACACGGTATAGATCTTCCTTTAATCGCCAATATAGCCCATTTTGCTGATTTTGATGTCAGAGGCAGGGCTGTTTATAGCCCTATGACTACGTCTATGTTTAGAGAGTTCCCTTTAAGAATTAGTAATCTTGTTTTAGGCGGGGCGTATCAGATGCGCCGGCTTGATTATGAAAACTTTCACGATATTTATCTGACGTCGGAGGCGGTTAAGATGATTTCAGCAAAAGAGGCGCCCTGTTTTTGCGTTGAAATGCAAAGTGGAATTATGTTTGATAGGCCGGTCTTATATCCCGCGGATGTATATTTAAACACTTTAACTTCTTTAGCCAGTGGTTTAAACGGATTTAACGCTTATATGTTTGCCTCCGGTATCAACCGGCCGGATATGGGTAACTTAGGGACAGGCCATGATTGGCAGGCGGCGGTTGCTTTAGACGGTAGTGAGCGCCCGCATTACCAGTCACTTAAGCGCTCGGGAAGCATTATAAAAACATTTAATAATCAACTATCAGCTACAAAAAAGGATGTAGACGTAAATATCGGGTTTTACTTACCTTATTATGAGACGGAGTTTTTAACCGGTAAATTTATTAACCGGCTTGAATTTCAGCGTACAAGATATTTCATGGAAGGATTAACGCGTTTACTTTCGATGAAGAGTATCAGTTATAAATTTATTGATATTAAGAACGAAAAGATTGAGAAGGTAAAATCTCTAATTGTTTTTTCCCTCGATTTTATGGATAAGTTAACTCAACGGAAAATAGCCGACTTTATTAAAGAAGGCGGAAAAGTCTTACTGGGCCCGGTAATGCCTACTAAGGGTTTAGATAAGAAAAAAGCTGAGATAATTATAAATAAACTAAAAATAAAGAGTAAATTAGTTAACTCAAAATATCTTAAAAAGAAAAAAGATTTATATGTAATTGATGAGCCGAACTATTCTTTTGAGAATAAATGTACCCCTCTTTTTAAAGATACCAAATCCAATACAATGGCATTTTCTCTAAAGTACGGAAGGGGTAAGGCGGTGTTATATGGATTTGGATTAAATAGCATGTTTAATTATTATTTAGATATTTTAGGTGTATTGCTGAAGGAGCTGGGAATTAAGCGGACTGTAAAATCGTCGTCCGCTTTGATGCCGGCAACGATGCGCTCACATAAGAAAAACGCGTTTCTTTTTGTTGCTAATTATCACCAGATTCCCCTTGAAGTTAATTATAAAATTACGTTAGCTAATAAGGTAATCAAAGTGCCTAGCGAGGGGAAGCTTAAGCTGCCCGCGCGTTCGGGGAGGATTTTGCCGCTTAACTATATCATAAATGATAATATAACCATATTATCAACGACTGTCCAAATTCTTAATATCAGCAAAACAAAAGAATCACTAAAAATTAAAATTGAAGCAACGCCTGATTTTAAAGAAGAGATTTCTTTTACGGTAAAAAAGCCATATAGGTTTTATGTAGGCGGCAAGTTGATAAAAAAATTAAAGCCAGACAAAAGCGAAGTAATAAGTTTTTCGGTATCTAATATTCAAAGCGTAATAACATTAAAGTAGCCATATATGAAAGCTTCAACCCATCAGGGAATCATCAAACTCAAGTGTGAGGGTTTCTGTGATATTTGTGATATTACGGATAAAGTTCAGAAAATAGTCGCGGAAAGCGGTATCAGTAAAGGTATAGTTTGCGTTATGTCTCCGGGGGCGACAGGCGGGATAACGACGTGTGAATATGAAGCGGGGCTAATCGCGGATATTAAGAATTTTTTTGAGAAATTTATACCGCGAGCGGCGGAGTATCAGCATAACCTGCGTTGGGGCGATGGTAACGGTTTTTCTCATCTAAGAGCCTCTTTATTGGGGCCGTCACTAAGCCTTCCCGTATTCAAAGGCGTTCTTATATTAGGTACGTGGCAGCAGATAATTTTTATTGATTTTGATAACAGGCATAGGAACAGAGAACTATTTGTCCAAATAGTAGGAGAATAACTAATAAGTGTTAGCCTTATTGCAAAGGGTGAATAAAAGCGAAGTCTTAGTAAATAACAAATTAGTGAATAAGATTTCAAAAGGGCTTTTGGTTTTTTTGGCTGTGGGGCCGGAAGATACTGAGTCTGATTGCAAACGTTTGGCGAAAAGAATAGCCGGTTATCGTATTTTTGGAGATAGTGAAAATAAAATGAATTTATCTCTAAAAGATACAGGAGGGAAAATTTTATTGGTTTCACAGTTTACCTTATTGGCTGATACGAAAAAAGGCGCGCGGCCATCTTTTTCATCCGTGGCTAATCCTCAAAAAGCCGAGAAACTATATAATTATATGGTTTGCTGTTTTCAATCTCTTGAGATTGATGTGGAAACAGGTGTCTTTAAAGCTCATATGCTGATCAAGATTGAGAACGACGGCCCGGTAACATTTATTCTTAAAAGTAAGTAAAATTAAAAACGGACAATTATGAATATAGCCTTAGATATAGATGGTATTTTGGCCAACGCGGATGTCACATTCAGAAGCGCGATGCGGCGATTATTCAAGAGGCCCTTTGCAAAGCATAAAGTTAGAAGTTTTCATTATGAGAATTCTTTCTATTTATCTGAGGCCGAAATAAAAAGGCTTTATGAAATGTTTTTTGATGAGCAGCTTTGGTTGGATATGAAGCCTCTTAAGGGCGCGGTCGAATGTGTTAAGAATCTTTCTGAGGAAAATCGTGTAATTATTGTCACGGCCAGGCCCAGGCAGGTTAGGAAGGTTACAATAGAATGGTTGGCAAGAAATAACATTAATTATCAAGAGATATATTTTACCTTAGCGGATAAACACCTTTTATCGGAAAATCACAACGAAAAAGTGGATGTTTTCCTGGAAGACCATCCGATTTATATTGAGAGAATCGCCGATTCCGGAATTAAAGTGATTATGTTTGAATATCCATGGAATAATCACCTCAAAACTAAATCAAATATTTATAGGGTAAAGAACTGGAAGGAAGCCATGGTTAAAATATCAAGTTTTTCCATGGAACTTCAAGCGCTTAAAAATGGTATGTGATTTATTCTTGTAACAGTTTGCCGCATCTTGACAAAAATACCATTATAAGGTAATCTTTTGTTTAAATCTTCAATTTTCTGCCTTTTGAATGTAACTTTTATTGCCTTTAAAGCGTATATAGTGTTAAACTGTTATAAAGGGAAGGGTTGAGTGTTATGGCTAAGTCCAAAAATTTAGATAATTTAAAGATTGTTCAAATGCACTGGGGTTTTCCGCCAACAATAGGGGGAGTTGAAACTCATTTAACTCTTATAGGGCCGGCTCTGGTTAAGAGGAAGCACAAGGTTTACTTGTTAACCGGTTTGCCGCCCGGCATATCGGAAGAGGAAGATTATAAAGGGATGAAGGTAATTCGTACGCCTTATTTTGATCTCAACTGGTTATTAAAAAGAGGGTTTGAAGGTATAGAACCACCTTTAAAAGAGTACATGTACGGGGTTTTAGATAAGATTAAACCTGATATTATCCATGCTCACAATATGCACTATTTTAGCACCGTTCACGGTAAATTATTAAACGAGTATGCTAAGGAAAATAAAATACCTTTAGTTCTTACGGCGCACAACGTTTGGGATGACGGCCTTTTTCTGAATTTGACGACTAAGGTTGTAAAGTGGAACCATATTATTGCCGTTAGTCAGTACATTAAAGATGAGCTTTGCGGAATAGGTGTAAAAGAAAAAGATGTGTCCGTGGTATATCACGGAGTTGACACTAATCTTTTTAAGCCCGCGGCGCCATCGGCTGAGATATTTAAAAAGTACCCGCAGCTTAATGGCCGTAAAATTATATTTCATCCGGCCAGAATGGGTTTAGCTAAGGGATGCGATACCAGCATTAAGTCCCTGGCCGAAGTGATCAAGGAGGTGCCTGAAGCCATGCTTGTCTTATGCGGTACAAAACATATTATTGATTGGAATTCTACTCAGGAGAAAGATATTGCTTACTTGTTACACTTGGTAAGGATATTAAATCTTGAAAAAAATGTTTTTGTAAATATGATTCCGCTTAAAGTAATACCTAAATTTTATAATATTTCATCTGTTTCTTTGTATCCTTCAACAGCTTGTGAACCTTTCGGGATTACCATGCTGGAATCTCTGGCTAGCGGAGTTCCTATGGTGGTTACGGATGCCGGCGGTATGCCGGAGATTATTAAAGAAGGTTTAAATGGTTTTGTCGTCCGGGTAAAGAGGCATTTTGAACTGGCCGATAAAATAATCAGGCTTCTTAAGGATGAAGGATTAAGGACGCGCTTAGGTGAAAACGGAAGAGAGATGGTTGTATGTAATTTTACTGTTGAGAAGATGACGGATGATACACTCAAAATTTATGAAAAAGTTTTGAAGAAAGGCGGCTAATGGCTTCAAAAATTGGATTAATCTTTGATATGGACGGCGTTATAACTAATACGGTTCCTTTGCATTTTAAAGCCTGGAAAAAAATGTTTGCTGATTATAATATTGATTTTACGTTTGAAATGTATAAAGAAAGAGTTGATGGTATCCCCAGGTTAGATGGGGCCGGAGCCATATTAACAGATTTGACGAATGAGAAATTAAAGATAGCGGCAGAGAAAAAACAAAGCTATTTTGCAGAGCTTTTGGATAATGACAGCGTTGATGTTTATGAAGACGCCATTAAATTTATTGATTCCCTGCAGAAGGGCAAATTCATGCTTGCTGTGGCTTCTTCAAGCAAAAACTGCAAAGACATTTTAAGAAAGATCGGCATATTTAAAATATTTGATGCTGTGATTGACGGATACGGATTTAAGATTGGAAAACCAAATCCGGAGATATTTTTAAACGCGGCCAAGATGATAAATGTCGATCCCTTAAATGTTGTAGTCTTTGAAGATGCTAAGAAAGGCGTTGAAGCGGCTAAAAACGGACACATGATATGCGTGGGAGTTGATCGGGTTGATGAACCTGAGATTTTGCGTGAAGCGGATATTATTATTAATGATTTCGCTAAACTTGATATTGCTCTAATAAAGGAGAAAATCGAAAAAAACATATGAAAAAATTACTTTCCGGCAATGATTGGATGATTGAAGAAAAATTGCATAACTTTGAAGCGAATGACCAAAGAGTTTATGAGTCTATTTTCACCTTGGGAAATGGTTATATGGGAATTAGGGGAATTTTTGAAGAGTCGCCTGAAGGTTATACCCCGGGGACTTTTATAGCGGGGGTTTTCGATAAGAGTGTTGCTCAGGTGGAAGAATTAATTAATCTCCCTAATCCATTGGATATGAGAATTGCTTCAGAAGGTGAAAAATTAGATGTCAGGAGCATGAAGGTTTTAAAGCATAGTCGTTGTTTAGATATGAAAAACGGCCTTTTATACAGAAATACGCTATATAAAGATGCCTGGGGCAGAAAGATTAATTATGAGTCAACCAGGTTTGTAAGTTATGCCAACCATCATTTAGTCGTAATGAAGGTTAAGTTGACGGCCGTAAACGCGCCGATGCACCTGATTATCCAGGATTGCATTGATGATTCGGTAGCTAATCAGGGAGGGATATTAGAGGGGCGCAAGAGGCATGTGAAGGTTGTTGAAGCTGATTGTGAAACAAATTTAAATTATCTATGCATGCGTAGTTATACATATAAAACCTGGATCGCGTATTCGACACTTTTATCAATAAGCTCCGGCCGAAAGCGGGAACTTGCTAATAGTAGAGTTCTAAATTTATTCCTAAAGAAGAATGGGAGTGTTGTTTTAACTAAGTATATAACAATTCATACTTCAAGGCATATCAGCCGAAAAAAAATTAGAGCTGTTTCTTCTCAAGGAGTAAAAGATGCTTATAAAAGCGGATTTGAAAAGCTTTTAAAGGAGCACAAAAATGTCTGGACTCAGTTATGGAAAGAATCAGATGTAGTAATACAGGGTGATAAGGACATTCAAAAAGCGGTGCGCTTTAACATTTATCATTTGTTGATCGCGGCCGGACGTTGGAGTAAAGACGTCAGCGTTGCCGCCAAGACGCTTTCCGGCGAGGGGTATAGAGGGCATGTATTCTGGGATACTGAAATATTCATTATGCCTTTCTTTAATATGACTAATCCTGAAGTTAGTAAGAAACTGTTGTTGTATCGATATCGCCGGCTTGATAATGCCCGCCGGAGAGCTCGGGAATATAATTACAAAGGGGCTCTTTTCCCCTGGGAGTCCGCTGCTACCGGAATTGAGACAACTCCCAGTTATTCAAAGGATCTGGATGGGACGATTATTGAAATCCATACCCAGGATTATGAACAGCATATATCGGCTGATATTGCCTATAGTATTTACAATTATGTCTTGCACACCAACGATGAAAATTTCCTTTTAAGATATGGCATAGAGATGGTTTTTGAATCGGCACGATTTTACGCGAGTAGAGTTACATATAATAAAGCCAAAGATAGATATGATATAAATGGCGTCATTGGCCCTGATGAGTTCCATATAAATATTAATAATAACGCTTTTACCAACTACATGGCTAAATGGAATTTATTGTACGCGGTGGATTTAAATGATTATTATGAGGAAAAGGCCAAAGCCAGAATCAAAAGAATTAAGAAAAAATTAGGAGTAACCGGTAAAGAAGTGGCATCGTGGTTCAAGATCGGCCAGAAGATTTATTTTGAGTTTTCAAAAAAGAATAAATTGATTGAACAATTCGACGGTTATTTCAAGAAAAAGTCGATAACTATATCCGAATGGGAAAGGGACTTTATTCCGGCTACACCCAAGACGGTACGCCTAAAGAATATCGGAGCCACTCAATTTGTTAAACAGGCCGATGTAGTTATGCTGTTCTTTCTGTTCCCGCAGAACTTTACCCAGGATCAGATTAAAAAGAATTACTATTATTATATTGAGAGAACTTTACATAAATCTTCTTTGAGCCCCTGCGTTCATGCCACGGTGGCATCATGGATAGAGGATAATTTAAGGGCGTATGTCTACTTTATATACACTGTTTTAAGTGATATTCAAAATAAACACGGTAATACCGGGGATGGTATCCATGGAGCTTCATTGGGAGGAACGTATCAAGTCATTATAAGGGGTTTTGGCGGTATCGTGGTTGATGAATCAGGTATTCAGTTAAAGCCTAACTTGCCCCGCCATTGGAGATCGTTACAATTTAAATTTAGGTACAGGAACTTTGTTTTAAATTTTAGGATAAATAAAAAGCAGGTAGAGGTGTCTTCGCGTTTGCATAATAAAGTTAATCACCGCAATCAAGTCAAATTAAGGCATGAAGGAAAGGATTATTATTTAAAACCAGGTAGAAGGGTTGTCATACCCATGAACAAAAAGTGAGGTGATTTAAATGGCTGTTGTGAAGGATGTAATTCAAGGAAGAAAATTTTTTACGGTTGAGGGCGGCGCTTCGGTAAAGAAAATAAGTAAAATGCTAACCGACAAGAAGATTACCAATATTCCCGTGGTTAGTGAAAAGGGTTATTTGTTAGGGATTGTTTCCGAGAAGGATGTCATTAAAAGCTTTTCCAGGACTGATTTTTTGCATCTTAAGGCCAGGGATGTTATGACCGCTAAGGTTGTTTTTGTTAAAGATTCGGATGCCCTGGAGAAAGTTGCCAAGATATTCAGTGAAAAAACTCTAAGAAAGTTACCTGTCGTTAAGCATAAAAAGGTAATCGGGATCATTTCAAGAGAGGACATTATTTCCAGTTTTATGAAGTATTATTGAGTTTCTTAAGTATAGCGCCGTTGATGCCAAGTATATTTGTAACCGGCTAAAGAGTTTCTTGTATGGGGGTTTAGTGTGAGAATAATAGGTGGTAAATACGGCGGAAGGAAGCTCAAAGTTTTATCAAATGCAATGAGCCCTACAAAGGATAGCCTGCGGGAATGTCTTTTTAATGTATTAATGCCAAGAATTGAGGATGCTCTGGTGCTTGATTTGTATTCCGGCAGCGGTTCTTTTGGCATAGAAGCTATTTCCAGGGGGGCCAAAATGGCCTATATGGTTGATATTGATATATCCAGCTTGCTTGAAAATATACGAATATTTGATAAAAATGACGCTTCCAAAGCTCAAGTTTTAAGGCAGGATGCATCAGAATTTATCAAAAAGGCGCGGAAAAAAAACCTCAAATTTGATTTAATATTTTTAGACCCCCCTTATCGTAAAGGGTTGATAAAAAAAAGCTTGCATGTACTTTTGGACTATGATATACTGCTGCCCGATGGCTTGATTATAGCTGAATATGAAAAAAGAGCTCTTAAGGATTTAGATACAATAGAGTTTATAAAGCTAAAGCAAATTGAAGCCAGTAAGACATCTGTAACTTTTTTTAAAAAACAAACGTAATGCGAACAAAAACAGTGAGTAAAAGAAAAGCGGTATATCCAGGAACCTTTGATCCTATCACTTACGGTCATCTCGATCTCCTCAAAAGAGCAACTAAAATATTCGATGAGGTAGTTGTGGCTGTAGCCCATTCAGCCGGTAAAGAGCCATTATTTAGCGTTGAAGAGAGAGTTTTAATGGTTAAAAAGGCGGTTGAAGGTATAGAAAATGTTAAAGTGGATGACTTTAATAATTTAGTCGTGAATTACGTGAAGGAGGCGGAGGCGAGAACTATTATTCGAGGAATACGAATGATTTCAGATTTTGAATATGAGTTTCAAATGGCGCTGACTAATAGGCAGTTAGAACCGGATGTGGAAACCATATTTATGATGCCCAATGAATCTTATTGTTATCTATCTTCAAAGTTGATAAAAGAAGCGGTTTTATTGGGAGCCAATGTTGAGCAGTTTGTACCTAAGGAGATTGCTGAAGCGCTAACTAAGAAATTAAGACCGGAATAAATGAATATATTAGATAGTATTTATAAAAACGCGAAATCTAATCTTAAAAAGATCGTTTTACCGGAGTCGCATGATAAGAGAATTATTGAGGCGGCCGCGAAGATAAGTCATGAAAAGTTGGCTATTCCCGTATTGATTGGTATGAAGGAAAAGGTCATTAAGGCGGCTAATGATTGTTCGGTGAGTTTGGATAAGGTTGAAATAATAGATAATAAAAAAGCGGCGAATTTTGAAGAGTTTGCCGCTTTTTATTTTGAAAATAGAAAGCATAAAGGCGTTACTTTAGAGGATGCCAGAGAAGTTATGAAAGATCCTCTTTTTTATTCCGCGATGCTGGTAGCGCGAGGAGGGGCGGACGGATTTGTTGCCGGAGCCGTAACTACATCCGCGAAGGTGGCTCGATCAGCCTTGCATTGTATTGGCGTTGATGATGAAATTAAGACGCTCTCAAGCTCTTTTGTTATGGAAATACCTGATTGTAATTTGGGCGAGAACGGAGTCTTTGTTTTTGCTGATTGCGGGATTGTGCCTGAGCCTACTTCAGAGCAGTTAGCCGCGATCGCGGTATCCAGCGCTGAACTGCTCCAAAAGGTTTTTAGTATTGAACCCAAGGTTGCCTTCTTAAGTTATTCCACTAAGGGAAGTGCTGAAGGTGCTCTTGTGGACAAGGTTTGTAGGGCGGTTGAGATTGCCAAAAAAATGCGTCCAAATTTAATTCTCGACGGAGAAATACAAGTAGACGCGGCTATTGTTCCCGAGGTATCTCAAAAGAAATCACCCGATAGTTGTCTTAAGGGCCAGGCTAATGTCTTGATTTTTCCCGGTCTTGAAGCCGGGAATATATCTTATAAGCTTGTCCAAAGGCTTACAAAAGCTAAGGCGATAGGCCCTTTATTTCAGGGCTTGAAAAAGTCCTGCAGTGATTTATCACGAGGGTGTAACGTTCAAGCCGTGATAGACGCGGTAGCTATAACAGCTGTTAGAAATTAATAAAGTTAATATTACTCATGAAGATTCTTGTTATAAACTGTGGAAGCTCATCGGTTAAATATAGGCTATATGACTTTAAGGGCGGTTCGGCCTATAAAGTGATGGCCAAAGGATTAATTGAAAGAATTGGGCAGGCAACCCAGCTTTTTAGTCATTATCCGGCAAATAAACCAAGTATTAATGAGAAAAAAGTGAAGGCGCCTGATCACCAACGTGCTATAAAGATACTTGTATCTTATTTAACTGAACATGATACGTATAGGGTTTTAAAATCACGAAATGAGATAAATGCCGTAGGCCATAGAGTGCTGCATGGAGGGGAAAAGTTTACCCAGCCGTGCCTTATAAATAAATCCGTAAAAAAAGTTATTAAGGAGTATATAAAATTTGGCCCTCTGCATAATCCTGTAAATCTTCAGGGTATAATCGCCTGCGAGAAAGAATTAAAAAATATTTCACAGGTTGCTGTTTTTGATACCGCCTTTGGGCAGACAATGCCCGCCCGCGCTTATTTATATGGAATTCCGTATAAATATTACGCGAAGTATGGCATAAGGAGGTATGGATTTCACGGTACAAGCCATAGATATGTTTCCATGAAAGCAACTAAATTATTAAAGAAGCCGGGTAAAGATTTAAAAATTATAACATGTCATCTGGGTAACGGCTGCAGCATATCCGCTGTTAAGAATGGTAAATGTATTGATACATCTATGGGCCTTACGCCGCTTGAGGGATTATTGATGGGTACAAGAAGCGGCGATTTAGACCCTGCTATTCTTTTATATCTTATGAAGAAAGGTAATCTCACCCCGCTTGAGATGGATAACATTTTAAATAAGAAGAGCGGACTGCTGGGCCTTTCGGGACTGAGTAGTGATATGAGAGATATACAAGCCGCGGTGAAAAAGAAAAATAAGAAGGCGGAAATTGCCTTTGATTTGTTTATATATAGAATCAAGAAATACGTTGGAGCCTATATTGTTGCTTTAGGCGGGGCGGACGCTCTGGTTTTTACCGGGGGTATCGGTGAGAACTCCACTTCTATAAGAAATAAAATTGTTAAAGGGCTTAATAATTTTATCAAGCCCGCGCTAAAAGTGCTTGTAATACCGACCGATGAAGAACTAATGATTGCGCGAGACACTTACAAGGTTATTAAAAAGAAGTGAAAAAAAATAAATTTTAAGGCGGTATGTCCATGATGCCGCCAAGAATTTAATTATGAAATTGACAAATCATTTAAATTCGAATATAAAGTCGATAGAAAAACGGAGATTAATTTAAGCTTTATTGCAGCTCAAGACATGCTTCTTTTGATAGCGGCGAAGCCATTGTCTCAAGAAAATTGCGGGGATCTTCGCGCTCTACGCGCGCAAAACTTAAATATAGATAGCTGCAGGCGTCAAAACAAATAATAAATCAGTATTATAATTTAGGAGGAGTTGATATGGCACTACCAAAAAGAAAGATTTCCAAGGCGAGAAGAGATAAAAAGAAGACGCATAAAAAATTAATCATTTGCAGTCTTAGTAAATGTAAGCATTGCGGCCGAATGAGAAAGCCGCATGCTGTCTGTCCTTATTGCGGGTATTATAAAGGCAAACAGGTGATTGAAATAAAACAAAAGAAAAAAGAAACTAAGTCGGAAAGTTAAAGGTAAACATATGAAAATAGCAGTAGATGCTATGGGTGGTGATTTTGCCCCGCGCAATGCTATAGACGGGTCAATTTTAGCGGCTTCTGAATATGGATATGAAATTGTTCTTGTAGGAGAACAGTATTCTATTGAAAAAGAGCTTTCTCGGCACAAGAAAGTGCCTTCTGAGATAACCGTTGAGCATGCCTCTGAAATTATAGGTATGGATGAGTCACCGGCAATTAGTATCAGAAAAAAGAGAGATTCTTCAATTAATGTAGCTGTTAACCTCGTAAAAGAAAAGAAGGCGGACGCGTTATTTACCGCTGGAAATACGGGAGCTGTTGTTTGCAGCGCGGCACTAAAGCTGAGGACTCTCGAAGCCATAGACAGGCCCGGGATTAGCGTTGTTTTGCCGACTCTTCTCAATAATTCATTATTGATTGATGTGGGAGCCAATATTGATTGCAAGCCGGAACATTTGTTTCAATATGCCATCATGGGCAGTGTTTATTGCCGTTATGTTTTAGCAAAAAAACAGGTAAAGGTGGGCTTGCTTAGTATAGGTGAGGAGAAGTCCAAGGGCAATGAGCTAATTAAATTGGCTTATGATTTATTGAGTAATAGCAATTTAAACTTTGTAGGCAACGTGGAAGGCCGGGATATATTTTCGGGCAAAGCGGATGTAATTGTTTGTGACGGATTTACCGGCAATATTATTTTAAAAGTCTTAGAAAGCGTGGCCGAAACTGTAGCCGGCTTATTTAAACAGCAATTAAGCAGTAACTTAGTGACGATGGTCGGCGGCCTTTTAAGTATGCCGGCTTTCAGAAAGTTAAAAAGAAAAGTAGATTACGCTGAACATGGAGGCGCGCCGCTTTTAGGCATAGACGGTATTTGTATTGTGGGGCACGGCCGTTCTTCCGCTAAGGCTATAAAGAATGGCATTCGAGTAGCCGCGGAAGCTGTAATGCATGATATAAATCAACATATCATTGATTCAATAAAAAATAATCATACCTGAAGGTAGGATAGAGAGGGATCATGAATAAAGGAATACAGGCGAAGATTATAGGAGTAGGCAATTATTATCCCGAAAAAATTCTTACTAATCATGATCTTGAGAAGATGGTTGATACATCTGATGAGTGGATTACATCCAGAACGGGTGTTAAAGAGCGTAGAATAGCGGCTCCAGGTGAAGCAACTTCTCATATGGCGGCGAAGGCAGCTAAACAAGCGATGAAAAACGCTCAAATAACTCCTTCAGAAATAGATTTGATAATAGTGGTAACTGTAACGCCGGATATGAATTTTCCCTCAACAGCCTGTTTTGTTCAGCAAAGAATTAAGGCAACCAATGCCGCTTGTATGGATTTATCCGCCGCCTGTGCCGGTTTCCCGTACGCGCTTTGCGTTTCTCAGGCGCTTATAAAGTCGGCTCAATACAAGACGGTTTTAATAATAGCGGCTGATAAACTTTCTTCGATAACTGACTGGAAAGATAGGAACACCTGTGTTTTATTTGGAGATGGCGCCGGAGCTTGCATCCTAAGGCCAACTAATTCCAATAAAGGCGTATTATCGGTTTACCTGGGAAGTGACGGCAGGAAAGCCGACCTCTTATATGTACCGGGAGGGGGTTCTTTAAATCCCGCCTCCTACAAGGTTATCGATGAACGGCTGCAATATATTAAAATGCGCGGTAGTGAACTTTTCAAGGTAGCCGTTAAGAAGATGGTTGATTGCGCCCATGAAGCTTTAAAATTATGTAAAATGAGTACTGATGATATTGATATACTGGTACCGCATCAAGCCAATATAAGAATTATACAGGCGGTTGGTAAGCGCCTTAACCTGGAAGATAAAAAAGTTTTTATTAATTTAGAGAAATACGGTAATATGTCAGCGGCATCGACTGTAACGGCTCTTAATGAAGCGGTGTTGCAAAAGGTTATTAAATCTGATGATATTGTAGTCCTTTCCACTTTTGGCGGGGGCCTTACTTGGGGAGGAGCTGTTATCAGATGGTAAAAAAGGCTTTTATTTTTCCGGGCCAGGGAGCTCAATTTGTAGGCATGTCCGAAAGTTTATATAATACAATACCTGCCGCTAAAGAAATTTTTGATAAAGCGCAAGCTGTAGTTGATTTTGATATTAATAAAGTTTGTTTTCATGGCCCTCTTGAAGAATTATCATTAACAAACATTTCTCAACCGGCTATATTAACGGCTAGCATGGCGGTTTTAAAAGCTATGCGGCCATCAGGTTTAGATATAACGCCGGACTATGTAGCGGGTCTTAGTTTGGGTGAATGCACCGCTCTGGTAGCCGCGGGAAGCATAGATTTTCCGGATGCTGTAAGCTTAGTAGCTATGCGTGGTAAGTTTATGCGGGAAGCCTCAGTTGCCAATCCTGGAAGTATGTTAACAATACTTGGTTTGGATTTAGAAAAAGTTAATGAAATTGTTCATGAAACAGAGACATATGTAGCTAATTTAAATTGTCCGGGTCAAATTGTAATTTCCGGTAAACATGATAATTTAAAAAATGCTGAACTTCTGGCTAAAAAAAGGGGAGCCAAGAGAGTCCTTCTTTTGAAGGTGGGCGGCCCTTTTCATACGGTTCTTATGCGGGAGGCTGGTTTAAAGCTTAAGAATGAATTGCAAAATACAAATATTAAAGAACCTGGCTGTAAAGTTGTTTTTAATGTAACCGGAGAAACGGAAGATAGCCCTGAAAGTATTAAAATTAATCTTTTTAAGCAGGTCAGTCAAACAACATACTGGCAGAAGTCTGTGGAATATATGGTGGCTGATGGTGTAACCGTATTTTTTGAGATAGGCCCCGGGCGGGTTTTGAAAGGCCTCTTAAAACGCATAAATCCGGAACTTACAGTTCATAATATCGGCTCATTAGAAGATATCGAAAACGTAAAAAAGGAATTAGAGAGATGATATTAAAAGATAAAGTTTCAGTTATTACGGGGGCTGCCAGGGGTATAGGTAAGGAAATTGCCTTAAAACTGGCCCGGGAAGGTTCAAAGATAGTAATTTGTGATATCGACAGAGATGAACTTAAAAACGCTCAAGAGGAGATTACTAAATTAGGCGTTGATGTTATGGCTGTCGCGGTTGATGTATCATCATTCCAACAAGTTACGGAATTTATCAACAATGTCCTTGACAAATTTCAAAAGATAGATATACTTATCAATAATGCCGGAATTACCCGCGATAAATTGCTCCTTCGCATGGAAGAAAAAGACTGGGATAGCGTCTTGGCTATAAATTTAAAAGGAGCATTCAACCTGATTAAAGCTGTTTCACGGCCGATGTTGAAACAAAGAGCCGGGGTGATTGTAAGTATGGCTTCAATAATTGGTTTGATGGGTAATCCGGGCCAGGCTAATTACGCCGCTTCTAAGGCGGGATTAATTGCTCTTACTAAAACAGTGGCTAAAGAGCTTGGATCTAAAGGCATCAGAGCTAACGCGATTGCGCCGGGGTATATAAAAACAAAGATGACGGATGAGTTAAGTGATTCGGTAAAAGAGGCTATGCTTAAAATGATACCTTTAGGCGAGTTAGGCACCACGGAAGATATTGCGAATTTAGTTTTATTTTTATGTTCACCGCAATCCAGGTATATAACCGGCCAGGTTATTCAAGTGGATGGCGGAATGCTTATGTAAGTGAAGACAGAACTTAGGCGGCCAAAGCGAGACTAAGTTCTATGTCTGAACTTATCCCGCATATAGAAACTTTGAATGAGCGCGGGATTCCCTGGAAAGCGCAGGGACTAAAAAGAGTAATTTGACTGTATGGTTTGTGAGTAATTTGTTCTATGAATCGTTTAGCTATATAAGTAGCGCTAAGACTAAGTTCTATGTCTGAACTTATCCCCCCGCATTCTTTCAGAATGAAAGAAGGGGGAGTAATTCGTCCGCCTCAGGCGGACTTATTAAGAAAGGAGGACAGTTAAATGTCCACAGAAGTAAAAGTTATATCTATAATTGCAGAGCAATTAGGCGTTAAAAAAGAGGAAGTTACAACGCAGTCTTCTTTCATAGATGACTTAGGCGCGGATTCGCTTGATACAGTTGAATTGGTAATGGCATTAGAAGATGAATTTGGAATTGAGATTCCGGATGAAGACGCGGAAAAGATGACCACGGTTGATTTGGCCATTAAATATATTGAAGAAAAAGCTAAGAAGTAAATAGCTTATCACAATTAAAACTAATGAATACTAAAAGAGTTGTTATTACCGGCATAGGTGTGCTTTCACCTATAGGTAACTCAAAAGCGGAGTTTTGGTCATCGCTTATTAATGGTAAGGGTGGAATTGGGCCGAATACAAAATTTGATGTTTCAGAACATACCAGTAAGATTGCTGGTGAGTTAAAAAATTTTGACGCGTCTCATTTGATTAGTTCCAAAGAAGCCAGGCGCATGGATGGCTTTGTTCAGTATGCGCTTGTAGCCGCTGATGAAGCTATCAAAGATGCCAAGTTAGATCTGCAGAGTGAAAATCCCGAGAGGATAGGCTGTATAGTGGGCTCGGGCATCGGCGGGCTTATAACCATTGAGGAGCAGCATAAAATTTTCCTTGAAAAAGGCGCTAAAAGGGTATCTCCCTTCCTTATTCCGATGCTTATTATAAATATGGCATCGGGCCAGATTGCTATAAATTATAATTTGAAAGGGCCTAATTTTGCGGTGGTGACCGCTTGCGCTTCAAGTAATCATGGTATAGGTGAAGCTTATCGTATTATCCAAAACGCGAAAGCTGATGTGATGGTTGTTGGTGGTAGTGAAAACGGGATAACACCTTTAGGCCTTGCCGGATTTTGCTCTGCCAGAGCTCTTTCCACTAGAAATGATGATCCTGAACATGCCAGCCGTCCTTTTGATAAAGAAAGAGACGGGTTTATTATGGCTGAAGGGGCGGCAATTCTTGTTTTGGAGTCATTAGAGCATGCTTTAGCAAGGAATGCGGATATAATAGCTGAAATTGTGGGATATGGGGCCACCTGTGATGCTTATCATATGACAGCGCCCGATCCTGAAGCGAGAGGTGCCATTCGTTCAATGCAGTTGGCTCTTGAAGATGCCGGTGTGTCTCCTGATAAGGTAGACTATATCAACGCGCACGGAACCTCAACAGTTTTAAATGATAAAATAGAATCTAAGGCCATTGATTTAGTTTTTAAAGATCATGCCAAGAAATTAATGGTAAGTTCAACTAAATCTATGACCGGCCATATGTTGGGCGCGGCAGGAGCTATTGAAGCGTCCGCGACGGCTTTGGCCTTAAAGGAAGGAATTATTCCTCCGACTATTAATTATAATGTACCGGATCCGGATTGTAATCTTGATTATGTTCCCAACGAAGCCAGAAAAGTTGATTTTAGTATAGCTATCAGTAATAGTTTGGGCTTTGGCGGACACAACGCGACTATTGCTATAAAGAAGTTTAATGAAAGTTAGGAGAAGATTATGGATTATCTTTTGACTGAAGAACAGAAGATGATGCAGGATTTAGCTCGTAAGATTGCTGACGAGAAAATTAGGCCTGTTGCTAAGGAACTGGATGAGAAAAGCGAGTTTCCCTATGAGGTTATGAAGGCGTTGGCCGATAGCGACCTTTTTGGTGTGTATCTTCCTGAAGAGTATGGAGGTTTTGGCGGGGGAGTTTTTGAGCTTTGCTTAATCACTGAAGAGCTTTCTAAAGCGTGCGGCGGTATAGCAGTTTGTTACGCGGCTAGTGCCTTAGGTACAATCCCGATTCTTCTTATGGGCAATGAAGAGCAGAAAAAGAAATACATTCCTGATTTAGCGAGTGGAAAAAAAATTGCCGCCTTCGCGGTTACCGAACCGGCGGCCGGAAGTGACACGTCCGCTATTCAAACTACAGCCAGAAAAGAGGGCGATCATTATATTATTAACGGCATGAAACATTTTATTACTAACGGCGGCGTGGCTGATATCTATGTCATTATCGCGATGACAAATAAAGTAAAGGGCGCCAGAGGAGCAACAGCATTTATTATTGAGAAGGGCACTAAAGGTTTTACCTTTGGTAAGAAGGAAGATAAGTTGGGCATAAGAGCTTCAGTTACCACTGAATTGATCTTCAATGATTGCAAGGTGCCGGTAGAAAATGTTCTCGGTAAAGAGGGAATGGGTTTTATTGCCACAATGAGGACTTTTGACGCTTCCAGGCCCGGTGTCGCGGCTCAAGCCTTAGGTATTGCCCAGGGAGCCTTAGATCTTACGGTTAAATATGCCACCGAACGTAAGCAGTTCGGCAAAGCTATTTCAAATTTTCAAGGCGTTCAGTTTATGTTAGCTGATATGGCGACGGAAATAGAAGCCGCCAGAGCTTTAGTTTATTCAACTGCCAGAATGATTGACGCGCAAAAAAACAATGTAGCCGGCGCTTCCGCTATGTGTAAAATGTATGCCTCGGACGTTGCCATGAAAGTAACCGTAGATTGTATTCAAATATATGGCGGTTATGGCTATATGAAAGATTATCCCATAGA